>CAKSVK010000073.1 GCA_934502905.1 uncultured Chitinophagaceae bacterium | reverse complement strand
GGGCTATTCATCTGCCGATAAAACATTTAAATCAGACAATACCGATAAGACCTGGGTTTTCGATCCTAATTTCGGCGGAAGCTCTAACTGCTGGACAGGTTGTACTCCCCGGTTTTTACCGAACGATTTCAGGATGAGATCGCTTTACAATGTGGGGATGGATTGGCCTGTAAGCTATGAGGAACTGGAAGCTTATTATACAGAGGCGGAGGATATCATGCAGATAGGCGGACCTGACGTTACTCCTTTTCCCAGGTCTAAAAAATACCCGCTGCCTCCTCAACACCTCAGTACGGTAGATAAACTGATCCAGGAAAGATATAAAGAGCTGTATATCAGCCAGCCGACGGCAAGAGCTACGATCGCCACCGGGAAACGAAACGCATGTTGCAGCAGCGCCGTCTGTCAGCTATGCCCTGTAGACAGTAAGTTCACTATCGAAAATTCGCTGTCTGATATTTACGGAGACGGG
Organism: uncultured Chitinophagaceae bacterium; assembly: GCA_934502905.1. Taxonomy (GTDB): domain Bacteria; phylum Bacteroidota; class Bacteroidia; order Chitinophagales; family Chitinophagaceae; genus Agriterribacter. The sequence goes on along the minus strand of CAKSVK010000073.1, from coordinate 16,617 downwards.
CGGATACAGATTCAATATAATGCCGTGGCGATGGCTGTTGTTACGGAAAATGATAAGGTGAAAGGTGTGGTATACCAGAAAGACGGGAAGGAAACAGAAGCTCATGCCGACATTGTAGCGCTGGGGGCCAATGCGATATTTAATGCCCACATACTTTTATCATCCGGCGACGATAGCTACTATACGGGCAGGGGCCTTTCCGATCAAAAAGGAACATTCGGTTATTTATATTATAAAAACCTGGATGATGTAGGAGGCAGCTCTATTATCAGCGCCAATGGATATATGTTATATGATGGTGAACACCGGAAAGATCGTGCCGGTTGTTTTATTGAGCATTTTAACGATACCACTATCAGGAATGAAGTGGGAAAGTGGCGGCATATTTCAAAGTTCAAGTTTATTTTTGAAGATATTCCGGGAGATGAAAATCGTGTTATGCTGGGTGAGGATCCGCTTGTGCCCGTGCTGGATTATAAAACGCACAGCTCCTATGTGGATAAAGCGATGGCAGGCTTAAGAGAAAATATAGAGAAAACTTTCTCATTCCTCCCGGTAGAAAAGCTGGAACTGGATGGTTACTTTCAGAAATCTGAATTTCATATTTGTTCCACTACCCGTATGAGCAGTGATGCAGAGCAGGGAGTAGTGGACAAGCACCTTTTACACCATAAATACAGGAACCTTTTTGTGTTGGGCAGCAGCGTTTTTCCAACCATTACACCGGTTAATCCTACTTTAACGCTTTCGGCGCTTTCGTTGATGGCGGCAGACAAAATCTTTTCATAAACCCTGTAAAGTAAAATGCATAGAAGAAAATTTTTCAAACTCGGCTTTCTTTCTCTCGGGGCAGTTGCAGCGGGTGGGGGAGCTTATGTTTTTTTTGAAAAGTTTGAGGAGCTCGCGAAAAAAATTATTCTTGCAGATACAGCCGGGTTGGGCATCGACAGGGATGTATATGACCAGTTCTTCATTGATATAGAAAAGAAAAGAAAATGGGACAGTATTTTTTTTTCGCATCACAAACAGATATTAAAGTGGCACTATTATATAAACAATCCTTTGTTTACCCTTCCTTATAAAACCAGCTACGAAGTAAACAGAAGTAAGCTGGTGGGTACTTTTTTACTGTCAACTAATTTCTTCTATGAGAAAATGAATCCACAGGTGAAAATAAAATATATAGGATTGCATGATCCTTATGAGCGGTCCTGTGCCAATCCGTTTTCCAACATTTATTATCAAAGCTGATCCTGCTTTCCTGTTTAGTATCCGGTTGATCTTCTTTTGTGATTTGCCCCTGTAATTTCCCATGGATGGTAACAAAAACCGTTACAGGCGGATGTAGACCTGGTAAGCTGTATTTAACATGTTGTCTGAATGTAAAGATGGTTATCTTATGACAAATAAGGAGATGTTTAGCGCCTGATTATCAGGGCTATGCGCCATTGTATGGGATTTGATAAGAATTTTTTTATGTTTAATTTTTTAGATATTAAAAAATAGAATTAATTTGCATTCTGTTTTCGACCATCCGTTCGATATCTTCATGTTAAGCCGCCAGGCACCTTTTCCTAATTTCTGACGACAGCTTTTCAACCAATTCCGTCAAAAACCCCCAGGTTTTCAATTTATTTTATTAAGACAACCATTGTATGAAAGTACTTTTACGTTATCTGTCCGTAATGCTGCTATTGTTGGCATTTGGCGCGAACACTTCACAATCTCAAACTGGCGTCCTCAATCCCGCTGATCCGATTGTAATTTATAATCCTGCCAGCCCGCCGGCAACTCCTGCCTGGAATACGTTGGCCAAATGGGTAAAAACTACAAGGTTGGGATGGAATACAAACGACTTCAAGGCATATTATTTTAACGGCGTTCCTTTCCGCCTTAAGTTTCCCAAAAGTTACGCCACGGCGCCTCCGGGTACTACTTTTCCGCTTTACCTGTTTTTTCACGGGGTAGGGGAAAGAGGTACCATGTATGATAACGAGTATTCGATGCTGCATGGGGGAAACCAGCATAATACCGCTACCAACGGAACCCAATTCGATGGTTTCCTGCTTTACCCGCAGTCTACTGCAACCAATGGTTACTGGAATATCAATCAGCTGACTGCTGTTTATACATTGATCGTCAATTATCTTATCCCGCAGGTAAAAGTAGATCCGAACAGGGTCATTGTAAACGGTTTATCAGGCGGAGGTGCTGCCACATGGTTGTTCACAAAAACATATCCCAAACTGGTGGCCGCTTCTATCCCTATGGCCAACGCCTCTCTGGCAGACAGAGATGCATTACCGGATCTCACCTATAAATCTATTTGGCTGGCAAGTGGCGGGCAGGACATCAATCCTCATCCCAACACGGTAAGGCAGGTGGAAAATGCGGCAATAGCAAACGGAAGTAATTTTAAATGGACTTTATATACAACCCTGGCGCATAATGTGTGGGATTCGGTGTGGAAGGAAGCTGATTACTTTCCCTACCTCAACCGGGCGCACAGGGCCAACCCGTGGGTAAGATACGGAAGGGCAGAATTTTGCCCGGAGGATAATATTAATGTGACGATTGGTGTTCAGGCAGGTTTTAACGCCTATCAATGGAGAAAAGATGGTGTAGTAATTCCCGGAGCTACCGGTAACACTATCAATGTCACTAGCGTAGGAGTATATGATTGCCGGATACAGGATGGATCAACCTGGTCGATATGGTCGCCGATTCCGGTGACGATTCAAACCAAGGCGCCCACCATTTCCCCGAATATTTCAACAGATTCCCTGGTAAGCCGGGTATTACCTGCTCCCGACGGAAGCACTACGGTTACCCTGAAGGTACCCAATAACTATATAGCATATGAATGGCGGCGGTTACCGTCTACCACGCTTTCCGGAAATACCAATACAATCACGGTTGGCGCGGGTGACTATCAGGTAAAAGTAACTGAGTTGTACGGATGCTCAAGCTCGTTCTCCGAAACATTTACAGTGGTGAATGCAAACGGAGCCAACAAACCCAACGTTCCGGCTAATCTGCAGGCGACAGCCATATCACAGACACAGGTTTCCCTGACCTGGGATATCAATGCCGGTGCTAACAGCGCTACACGTTTTGAGATCTATCAATCTTTAGCCAGTGATGGTACTTACAAGCTGGTAGGTTTTGCTGACGGAACAGCTTCTTCCGCTGTAATATCCGGACTGGATGCTGCAGTAAGGTATTATTATAAAATACGTGCTGTAAACAATACCGCTGCTTCTGCCGTCACTGCTGTTGCCAGCGCGTTGACCTCATCCGACGTAACGCCTCCAACGGCTCCCAATAATTTACGGGCCGGAAGGGTGGGTCCCAATTCTGTTCAGTTATTATGGGATCATTCTACGGATAATGTAGGGGTGGTACAATACGAAATTTTTGTGAACGGAGCATTGGCATACCGTGTTCCCGGCGATCAGAATAGCTTTGAAGTATTTAACCTTGCAAACGGGCAATACCATCAGTTTATAGTAAAAGCAAAAGATGCCAAGGATAATATATCGCCCGCCAGCAATCAATTGGTGGCAGCGGCAGCATTTAGCGGTCTGAACTATAAATATTACACGTACACCGGCACCTGGAACAACCTGCCTAACCTTGCCACGCTGACACCGAAATATACAGGACATGTGCCGAACGTGACACTTACCCCCCGCGATCAAAACGATAATTTTGCATTCCTGTGGGAAGGGTTCATCAATATACCGGCCGGAGGCGGAACATATACCTTCCGTACACGGTCTGATGATGGAAGTAAATTGTACCTGGGTGGGTTAAACCAGACAACCTCTCCCTACAATCATGCTGCAGCCCCTCTGGTAAACAATGATGGCTTACACGGTGCCCAGAATGCGGATGGAACCATTACGTTTTCCCAGGGAGGAGTATATCCCATCGCGATCGTATTTTATGAACAGGGCGGAGACGAAGTGATGACGGTTAGCTGGCGCGGACCAGGAACGAATAACCAGTTTGAGCAGATTCCTAATTCCGCATTTGAGCAAAATGTAGCCAGTCCGGGACCAGTTCCTGCTTCACCTTCCAACCTGGTTGCGAGCACCGTTTCTGCAAGGAGGATAAATCTCACATGGCAGGACAACAGCAACAATGAAACAGGGTTTGAAATATACAGGTCTACAAGTGAGTCAGGGCCATTTGCAATGGTGACCACAGTTGGTGCCAACAGAACTTCATTTGCCGACTCGCTGCTTGAGCCGACAACCACTTACTACTACCGTATCAAGGCAATTGGTCAGCATGGGGCTTCAGGTTTTGATAGTGAAGGTGCCGGAGTAGGATATGAGTACTATGAAACATCAGGGTTAAGCGCGTTACCGACAAACTTCAGTTCCCTTACCCCGGTCAAAACAGGAAGGGTTGCCAGCTTTGGACTGGGCATGCAAAACAGGAATGACAACTTTTTATTAAGGTTCTCGGGGTATATCAATATAACCACAGCAGGAACCTACACGTTCTTTACGAACTCAGATGATGGTTCGAAGCTGTATATCGGAGCATTTAACGAGGCGAACCTGGTTGTTAATAACGATCTGGCGCATGCCCCGCAGGAAGTATCGGGCAGCATTTCCCTGAGTGCAGGGCGTCACCCGATCTTTGTAACATTTTTTGAGAATGGCGGAGGAGAGGTGCTGGAGGTGAGATACCAGGCAACTGGTATCCCCAAGCAGCTGATCCCGGCCGGCGTATTGGGTAACCCGATGGCCCGAGCTACTACACAGGCATTACCTGCTTTACCCGATGCGGCAACAGGCCTGACAGCTACAGCACAGGGAGCAAATGTTGTGGGTCTGACCTGGAACAATGGCGCCGGGGTAATAGACGGTGTAGAAGTGTGGCGCTCAAGACTTAATAATGCGAATTATGAGCTGGTGAAGCTGACAGGAAATGTTAACACATACACCGATACAGCCGGGCTTACCGCCAATACGGTTTATTATTACAAAGTGCGTAAGGTGAACGAAGCCGGCATTGCAGGTTTCAGTAATGAAGTGAGTGTAACGACTAACAGTAATCCTGTTTCTTATGTCACTTTCAGCGCGTTGCCTAATTTTGAGATATACAACGATTCTACACTTGCAGTAACGTTAAATGCAAGCTCAAATATCGGTTCATCTATCACCTATACCGCAGATAACCTGCCTGGCTTTGCCATATTGATGTCGATTAATAGTACTATGGGTATATTATCCCTTACTCCGGGAGGTTTTGATCTCGGAAAATATACCGTTACCTTAACGGCAACAGACAATTATGGAGCATCTGTAAGTCGTACTTTCACGATTACTGTGAACGGCAAGCAGCAGAAGACTGTCAATGTGAACTTCAATGCTTCATTACCGCAACCTGCACCATGGAACAATACCAACAGAGCTTCCAACAACCTGGCAAATTATGCCATGAGTAATCTGACCTATTCAGATGGCAGCGCTTCTACTATCGGGTTGACCACCGTGCATAACTGGACATATTCAAATACCAACGGAGCAACTACAGGCAATAATTCAGGTGTTTTCCCGGATAATATCCTGACAACTGTATATGCCACCACTTCCAATACGGCAACCCAGTTCAGGATCACCAATTTGTCTGCCGGTAAAAAATACAGTGTGCTGTTCTTTGGCGGGTATAAATGGACGGCCCAGCAGCAGGCACAGAATGGACCGATCATTACGAACTATTCAATTGGATCGCAAACTGTTACATTGGATAACATGAATAACACCAGTAATACAGTGCGGATCAATGGTATTACGCCGGATGTAAATGGTAGTATTACTGTTAATGTGAACAAGGCTTCCGGTGCATATGGAGCTGCTTTAAATGCTATACAGATCTTTGAGTATGATGTAACAGAAAGAGCATCGCTTTCGGCTCCAACGGGTCTTACAGCCGAAGGCCTGTCTGCTTCGGCGATCAGGCTGAACTGGACGGCGGTGTCGGAAACACGTACCGGCTTCCAGATATGGAGAAGCAACACCGCTAATGGAACCTATTCGCTTGTAGGAACAGTGGCTGGTAATGTGTCAACCTTTACCAACAGCGGGTTGCCGGCCAATACCACTTACTATTATAAAGTGAGGGCTGTTAACAATACGTATTATTCCGGTTATAGCAATATAGCCGGCGCGTCAACTGTAAGTTATGTTGTGAACCTCCAGTTCAACGGATCTGCCAGTGACGCCGTGAATGATCCGGCATGGAACAGCACCAACTTTAAAGTATATGATGGCTTCACCATGTCAAACCTGACCAATAGTCTCGGACAGGGCACAGGAATAGGATTTGTCGGAGGTGAACCATTTAATAACGTGTCCTCTTCATATGGATTCACTACCGGCAATAATTCCGGACCCGTGCCGGATGCGGTAATGCGGACAAACTATTATTTAGGATTTACTGCTGTAGCAGACTTTTCGTTCACAAATCTGAACCTGAATAATGTTTATAATCTTACCTTCTATGCCGGAACCACCTATACCGGTTCGGGAAATACTGTTTACAGCGCGGGAGGTAAATCTGTTTCGCTGAATCCTGTAAACAATACTACCAATACGGTAACGTTGTATAATCTGCAGCCGGATGCTACGGGTACCATCAAAGTATCTATATATTCTACCAGCGGTTATGGTTGGATCAATAGTGTGAGTGTGCATGCAATGCAGGGTGCTTCCATAGGCGGTGGTAGTGGTGCTTCCATGAGGCAGTCCTCGTCTGACGGGGCTGTGAATGCGGCAGCGCTGCAAGCCGAACCTGCGGCAACGGTCACTAAGCTTGTGGGTTATCCAAATCCGTTTATCGACAATATTACGCTGCAGTTAAGCTTAAAGCGTAATGTACCCAAGCTGGCAGTAATGATAACCGATCTTACAGGTAAGCCTGTATACAGGGGAGAATTTTCGAATGTACCCGCAGGTACCTGGCAGCAGAACCTGGCGCTTGGCAGCAGAATACCCAATCCTGGTACATATGTCATATATGTTTCCGGTATTCCGGGAGAAGCTCCCAAGACCTTTAAGATCACAAAAACAAAATAGCTTCACGCTAAAGCAGATACGGAAGGTTGCCACACAAGGCAACCTTCTTGTTTTGTAATAAAAGCCAGTCTGCAGGATTGACTTAAGTAAAAATGGAGGCAAATAATTGCATCGAAGTTCGATGGGTAACAAAAAAATAGTTATCTTGCAGGCGCAGATTTCACCCTTTATTTCCTATCTTCTGTTAAACCAACCGACCCTTATTCTTCGTTTGTTTGTCCTCCCATATCCGAAAAAAAGCTACAATTTTTGTTTACTGTTTCAAAAAAGAGAAACACCATGAAGCAAATTTTACGCAATTTTCGTTACTCTGTTTTTTTTATTCTTTTTGTTATTGGCATTAAAGGAGCGCATGCGCAAACCGGCGTATTAAATCCTAACGATCCCCTGGTTATTTATAACCCCAATAACCCTCCTGCAACACCGTCCTGGAACACCCTTGCAAAATGGGTAGCAAAAGGTGGCAACGCAAAATATAAAGCGTATTACTTTAACGGGATACCGTTCAGATTGAAATTTCCTAAAAGTTATTCTGCCGCAGCGGATGGGAAAAAGTATCCTTTGTATATGTTCTTTGGAGGAAGAGGCACGCCCGGCACTATCTACGATAACGATGCCATGGGAGGGTCGAACTATCATGAACCGGTAACCGAAAGAGGGGAGTTTGACGGGTTTCTCCTGTATCCTCAGTCTACTTCTCCCAACAGATATTTTAATGAAACGCATTTTGCGTCGCTGCGGGATTTGATCGTTAATTATCTGATCCCCGAGGCTAAGGTCGACCCGGATAAGGTCATCGTTAACGGACTTTCCGCAGGCGGATCTGCCACATGGAGTTTTACGATGGCCCATCCCAAGCTGGTGGCTGCAGCCATTCCTATGTGTGCCGTGTCTTTGTATCATATAAATGCATTGCCTGATCTTACCTATAAATCTATCTGGATTTCTTCCGGGGCATTGGACAACAATCCGCATCCCAATACTGTCCGGCAGTTGATGAGCGCCGCTGAAGCAAACGGAAACAATCTGCACTGGACGTATTATACAACGCTGGCTCATAATGTTTGGGATTCCGTGTGGAAGGAGCGGGATTATTTTCCCTATTTAAACAGGGCACACCGGGCTAACCCCTGGGCCAGGTATGGCAGAACCGAGTTCTGTCCGGGTGATAATATAAATGTTACCCTCGGTGTGCAGCCGGGGCTGGACGGTTATCAATGGAGAAAGAACGGACAAATTATTTCAGGCGCAACCGGAAATACCATCAGCGTGACCACTGTCGGGGTGTATGACTGCCGTATATTAACGGGTTCCACCTGGGGGAGCTGGTCTACTGTGCCTGTAGAGATCAAAATAAAGCAACCAACCGTTTCACCCAATATCGCCGTAGATAGTTTATCCAGCAGGGTATTGCCTGCGCCGGACGGGAGTACCACTGTAAACCTGAAAGTTCCCGCAAACTATGTGGCATATGAGTGGCAGAAGCTAAACCCGACGACTACGTTACCCAGCACTACCAATGTCATGGCCGGTGCAACTGTTGGAGATTATCAGGTGAAAGTGACCGAACGTTATGGCTGCTCCAGTTCTTTTTCACAGACTTTTACGGTTATTAATGCCAATGGACCTAATCCGCCTAACAAGCCACTCAGCCTGCAAGCCACCGCTACATCACAAACGCAGGTTTCGTTGACCTGGAACATCAACCAGGGAACGTATGCAGCAACACAATTTGAGATTTACCAGTCTGTAAATGCTGAAGGAAACTATAAACTGGCCGGATTTGCGGCCGGCAATGCTTCTTCTGCTGTGATCTCCGGTCTGGATGCCGGTACAAGATATTACTACAAGATCAGGGCGATAAACAATACGGCGGCCTCTGCAACTTCAGATGTTGCGAGTTCTGTTACGCCTTCCGATGTTACGCCGCCCACTGCACCCAATAATCTTCGTCTCGGGGCTACGGGGCATTCAATGATAGAATTATTATGGGAGCCGTCTGTAGATAATGTTGGCGTTACTTATTACGAAGTATATATTAACGGTAAATTATCTTATACCGTCCCCGGAGATCAGGAAAGCTTCGAGGTAAACAATCTTGCTAACGGTCAGTTTTACCAGTTCCTGGTAAAGGCTAAGGATGAGACTGGTAATATCTCTGCTCCCAGTAACCAAATGGTGGCAAGTCCTGCCTTTAGCGGGTTGGCCTACAAGTACTATACAACAACGGGCACCTGGACTAAAATTCCCAATTTTGCAACGCTTACACCTAAATATACAGGAGACGTTCCGAATGTTACTTTATCCTCAAGGGATCAGAATGACCGCTTTGCATTCTTATGGGAAGGGTATATTGATATCCGTGTTGCCGGATCGTACACCTTCCGCACGCATTCCGATGAAGGAAGCAAGCTGTATCTGGGCGCAAGGAACCAGGTAACATCACCTTACAATCATTCTGCAACAGCTTTGGTTAACAACGATGGACAACATACCGCGCAAAGCAAAGACGGGACTATCACCCTGCAGGCAGGCATTTACCCCATTGCCATCACGTATTTTGAAAATACAGGTTCCGAGGTGATGAATATCAGCTGGAAAACCCCTGCAACGGGAGGACAGTTTGTTGCTATACCCAACACTGCATTTGTACAGGCCGTAACCAATACCGGAGCTGTACCTGCGGCGCCGGCAAACCTTACGGCTACCGCCCTGTCGTCCAGAAGGATCAAATTAAACTGGCAGGATAACAGTAACAATGAGACCGGTTTTGAGATATACCGTTCTAATAGTTCCACCGGGGATTATGCAATCGTTAAAACTGTGACAGCCAATAACGTTACATTTACGGATTCGTTGCTGGAGCCTTCTACCACCTATTACTACCGTATAAAGAGTGTAGGGCAGCATGGCGCTTCAGCATATACTGCAACTGTTAGTGCAGCTACCCAGGCTTTGCCTGCGCAGCCAACGGCAGCCACCGGCCTGGCCGGGACTGCACAGGATACGAAGACAATTTCGCTGAACTGGAATAACGGAGCGGGTGTATTGGATGGTGTGGAGATATGGCGTTCGCCTCTCAACACAGCTAATTACGAGCTGGTGAAATTTGTTAGCGGCAGCATAGCTTCTTATGCAGATACAGCCGGACTTACAGCCGGTACAATCTATTTCTATAAAGTGAAGAAAGTAAACGAAGCCGGCACATCGGGATTCAGTAATGAGATCAGTGTGGCTACGGCTGCTAATCCTGCATCAACTGTGGCATTCAATGCGCCTGCAAACGCTTCCCTGTACAACGATACTGTGGTTGTGGTAGCGCTGAGCGCCACTACTAACCCTGGCACAACGGTGACCTTTACTTCCGATAACCTGCCGGGTTTTGCTACTATCGCGTCGTCGGGTAATACAACTGCCCTGCTGACATTGAACCCGGGTGAGCGTGACCTGGGCACTTATAATATCAATATAAAGGCTACCAATAATTTTGAAGCAAGTGTAAGCAGGGTATTCACTGTCACCGTTGATGGTAAGAAACAAAAGGGGATCAATATCAACTTTAATGCAGCAAACCCCCAGGCGGCTCCCTGGAACAATACCAATAAGGCCGCCAATGCGCTGATCAACTACCAGATGAATAACCTCACCTATACCGATGGAAGTGTTTCCGGTATCGGGTTATTAACATTGCATAACTGGGTGTACGCGAATTCCAATGGTGCTGTTACTGGCAATAATTCCGGTGTATTCCCGGATAATGTGCTGAGAACAGCCTATTCTACCACAGCAGGCTCGCCAACACAATTTAAAATTACCAGTCTGGCAGCCAATAAGAAATATAGTGTTGTATTCTTTGGCGGATATTCATGGACAGCGCAACAGCAGTCTTCCAGCGGAACGATTATATCGAACTATTCTATCGGCGCCCAAAGCGTTACGCTGAACAATATGAATAACACCAACAATACCGTCCGGATCAACGGCGTTTCTCCGGATGCTGATGGAAGCATCACCGTAAGCGTGCAAAAGGCCCCGGGATCTTTCGGCGCCGCTTTGAATGCCATTCAGGTATTTGAATATGATGGACCTGCGGTATCTTCTCTATCTGCACCTGCCGACTTAACGGCGAATGGTACATCGGCAAACCAGATCAGGCTGGACTGGACTTCCCTGCCCCAGCCCAGAACAGGGTTCGAGGTGTGGAGAAGCACAGCTGCCGGAGGCGTCTATAACCTGATAGGTACGGTGGCTGCGAATGTTACCGGTTATACCAATACAGGTTTGTCTGCCAATACTACTTATTATTATAAGGTAAGAGCGGTGAACGGAGCGGTTTATTCAGACTATAGTCTTGTGGCAGGTGCTTCTACAGTAGCATATACTGTAAACCTGCAATTGAACAGCGCAACCAACAATTCGGTCAATAACCCCGTTTGGAACAGTACCAACACTGCCTTATACGAGGGATTTGTCCTGTCAAACCTTACCAATACCCTGACACAGGGTACCGGTATCAGTTTTGTTGCAGGGGCACCGTTCAACAACGTGACTACCTCATTTGGTACTACTACCGGCAACAATTCCGGTCCCGTACCGGATGCTGTTATGAAAACCAATTACTACATTGGCTTCGCCGCCACGGCAGATTTTTCCTTTGTCAATCTCAACCATGATTATGTTTATAACCTGACATTCTTTGCAGGCACCTCTTATGCAGGTTCCGGTAATACAATTTACAGTGTGGGTAACAAATCAGTGTCCATCAATCCTGTAAACAATACGGCGAATACCGTAACATTGTATGGGGTCAAACCTGACGAGACCGGCACTATAAAAGTACGGGTATATTCGAGCAGCGGTTATGGCTGGTTGAACAGTGTCAGCATTCATGCTATGAAGGCACCGGATATGGGCGGCGTTAACGGCGGTGTGGCAGGATTGAGGCGCCGGCCGGAGGAAGAGGTGAAAACGGCGGTATCGGCGGACCCTGATGTGACCATTACGAAACTGGTCGGTTATCCGAACCCGTTTGTTGATAATATAACGCTTCAAATGGTCCTGAAGAAAAATGTTCCCAAACTGGCAATTATGGTGACGGATATGAGCGGTAAGCCTGTATACAGGGCAGAATACACGGATGTTCGGGCGGGAATCTGGCAGCAAAGCCTGAATTTAGGCAGCAGGATGCAGCATCCCGGAACCCTGATCGTGTATGTGTCAGGTATGCCGGGAGAGGCGCCAAAAACGTTCAAAATAACCAGGCTTAAATAAAAACAGGCGGCTAACAGCTTATTGGGAACGATAATAAACCGTGGTTTATTGTCGTTTCCTATTTTTGCACTAATTGAATATCAAAAAGAAAGGGAGGTTAAATGGAATTTGATTTTTTGCTTAAGGTGATCCTTCGTCAGAAATGGATTATTCTGATCTGTGTGCTTTTAGCATTTGTAGTTTCATTTTTTCTGACTAAAAATCTTAAGAAGACCTACAAATCCGCAGCGCAGATCTCCACAGGGTTCACTGAAAGTGATGTGCCCGGCATAAATAATGTGGTGAACTATACACAAAGCGAGTTGAACTTTAACAACGCGCGGGAAAACATTACTTCTTTAAAGCTGCTGAGCCTGGTTTCCTACCGGCTTCTCTTACACGATCTTCAGTCTCAGGCGCCGTTCAAACCGCTGGCAAAGCCGGCCCTTCAAAAGGATACGGCAATAAAGATATTGCAGGAGCATATAGACCAATCAACATTGCTTTCCCCTACCGTAACGGAAGAAAAAACGCTTTTAACACTGTTAGAAACCCAGCGGTATGATGCTGCTAGCATTGCAAAGGTGCTGCAAGTGGAGCGGTATTTAAAGTCTGATTATCTGAATGTTCAATACGTTTCAGAAAATGCAGATATGTCTGCCTTCATTGTAAATGCAGTGTGCAGCGAGTTCATCCGTACCTACAGTTCCAGGGAGCAACAAAGAACCAACCTGTCTATTGCCACGCTTGATTCCTTGGTGAACAGGAAGAGGGCCATACTGGAAGAGAAACAGGCTGAAAAAAACGAGTATGCTACCAGCCGTGGCCTGATTGACGCCGGCGTAGAAGGTGCAAATGTATTGAACCAGATAGCGGCATTTGAAAATTCGCTGATCATAGAGCAGGGAGTACGAAAAAACCAGGCGTACCGGGTTGCCCAGCTTACAGAGTTGATAAATAAAGCCCAAAGCCAGGGACTGACTACGGTGGATGCGCCTGTCAGCCAGAGCAATAGCGAATACCTGCGTTTAAAGAAACAGTATGATGACCTGCAGGCTGAATATATATCAAAGGGTGGCAGCGACCAGGACCTGAAAAACAAAATAGATGCTGTTTCCAATCAAATGCAGCAGCTCAACTTCGGAGGTGCCGGCAACGCTGCCATAGAAGCGGTTAGCGTGCAGGAGCTCCTGCAGAACAGAATTGATGCACAGGCGTTGCTGGAAGGAGCCAACCAAAGGATAGCATCGCTTGAAACAAGTATTTCCAGGCTTAAAAACGGCTTATCGGGCATGGCAGCAACCTCTGCCGCGGTGCAGCAATATGATAAAGAGATAGAGATCGCAAGAAATGAATATAATCTTGTTAAGGATCAGCTGAATGCCGCGCTCAACTTCAGTGATACCCGTTCTGAAAATATCAAGCAAACGCTTGTCGGGCAACCTGCCTTAAAGCCTGAACCTTCCAGGAGATTGATGATCATTGCTGCCTCGGTTTTGGGAACGGGACTCTTCACAACTTTTGCAATATGCCTGATCGCTTTGTTTGACCAGACCTATAAGACACCTTCCAGGTTCCAGAGTCTTACAAAGCTGCCACTGATCGGCACGATCAACTTTATCAGGATCAGAAATAAAATACTGGAAACAGTTGTAGAAGAGCAGAACGATAAAAGCAGGGACAATACTTTCATGGAGATGCTGCGTAAACTCCGCTATGAACTGGAGAGCGGAGGGAAGAAGATCATCCTGTTTTCAAGCATGAAGCCGCAGCAGGGTAAAACGACGTTGGTGCAGGCGCTTGCTTATATTTTTTCTTTGGGTAAAAAAAGCGTGCTTATCATTGATACGAATTTTTGTGATAACGAGCTTACCAAGCTGAACGATGCCCAGCATATCCTTGAAAGATTAGATATGGATAAGATGTCGATAGATGAGAAGTTTTTCAGTGAGTATATTAATAAAACATCCATAGAAGGAATAGACATTATAGGCTGTGCAGGAGGCGACTATACACCAACAGAAATATTACCTAAAAACCACTTGCTGAAACATCTTGACAAATTTAAGGACAGGTATGATTTTATATTGCTGGAAGGAGCCCCAATGAACGAGTTTGCTGACACAAAAGAGTTGCTCCCGTTTGTAGACGGATTAATTGTTGTATTCTCTTCGGAAGCCAATTTTACCGCAGCAGACCAGGAATCTATTAAGTTCCTTCAGGAAAACAGGGATAAATTTATCGGTGCCATTTTAAACAAGGTAGAGAAAAATAATCTCGAGTTGTAAATGACAGACCCTTTGCATAATGCAAAATAAAGCAATACACAGGATTACATGGGCTGATCATGCAAAAGGGATTGCAATTATGCTCGTGGTATATCGTCACGTAGCTGTAGGGATGAGACGGGCATCTATGGAGGTAAGTGATTGGCTGTATAATGTACAGGAAGTCTTTTATAATTTCAGGATGCCGGTATTTTTTGTTTTGTCAGGTGTGTTTGCCGCCATGAGTCTGAATAAAAAATCCGGTAAATACCTGCTCAGGGATAAAGTGCAGACCCTGTTGTATCCATATATTCTCTGGGGTATCGGACTAACCATGCTGCAGATCTTTTTCTCCGGGTATACGAATGCCAGCAGAAGCTGGAGCGATTTGCTGAATGTATTCATTCAACCGCGGGCCGTGGATCATCTTTGGTATTTGTTTGCGCTTTTTAATACCAGCCTGCTGTATATCTTGTTACGTAATGTGCATTTTTTAAAAAATAAATGGATACACTGCCTGCTGGCGCTGGTCATGCATTTTATTTCCTATATCCCTGCGCTGCAGGATTATAGCTTGCTGACAGATTCTTTCAACTTTTATATTTATTTTCTTATCGGAACTATTATTTCACCTATACTTTTTAACAGGCAGCAAAGCAATGTCTTTTTAGATATCCGGTATCTATGGGTCATAGTCCCGCTATTTATAGCCGGGCAATATTTCTGGTTTATGGTCAGGGAGCAGGAATCGGAATATATCTTGCCCATGCTTTTGGTTAATCTTATTGCCTGCTATTTTGTATATATTATTTCTAATCGCTTATCAGCAGCCAGGGCTGCCGGCTGGTTAGGATATCTTGGAAAGTATTCCCTGTACATATATATCCTGCACGTACCGGTTGCCGCTATTATCCGGAATATTTTCAAGTTTTTAAATATGAATATACCTTCCGGGATGGTGCTGCTGGCCTGCTGGACAGGAGGGCTGCTTATCCCTATCT
Organism: uncultured Chitinophagaceae bacterium; assembly: GCA_934502905.1. Classification (GTDB taxonomy): domain Bacteria; phylum Bacteroidota; class Bacteroidia; order Chitinophagales; family Chitinophagaceae; genus Agriterribacter. The sequence continues at coordinate 1,005 of CAKSVK010000073.1, read as the reverse complement.
TGTTATTTAAGGTCTTTAAGCGGTTTGGGTTTCAAAAGTTATTCAGCCTTAAAGTAAAAACCACATAATGGGCGCAGCAAAAAAATATGCCTTTTGGCTTCAGTCTGCGAAATACACTGCCATCCAGAAATTTGCCGTGCTGGGTATAGGTGTTGTGTCTTTTATGCTGCTGTCGAGGGTGCTGGGTCCTGAAAGTTTTGGTGTATGGGGATTGTTCATCACTATTTCTACTATTTGCGAAGCCATACGACTGACCCTGATAAAAAATGCCTATATCAGGTTTTCACAACAATCTGACATCAACCTGCAGGGGGTGATTCAATCGGCTACTTTTCTGGTCTCCCTGGCAGTGACCATCATATTTGCTGTAGGGCTCCTGGCACTGGCGAAGCCGCTGGCAGGCTGGTTAAATGCACCGTCCCTTTCTGTAATGCTGTCCTGGTATCTGCCCGCATTGTTTGTTGGATGGATATTCAGCCATTTTGAAATAATATTCAGTTCCAGGATGGATTTCAGGGCAAACTGCTGGATGTATTGTGTAAGGCAGGGCGTGTTGTTACTCCTGATCATTGCGGCAGTTGTAGCAGGGTTTTCTCCCACACCGATACACCTGTCAGGTATTTACCTGGTCTCTATGATCACGGGAACACTTGCCGGGGCGTATTTTATCAGCCCTTATCTTAAATGGGATATTGGTAATGCCAGGGAATGGATGAACCGGCTGGTGGGATTTGGGAAATTTGTATTTGGCAACAATCTGTTCGCCATGCTTTTCCGGAATACGGATATATTTCTTGTCTCCAGGTTCTTCGGTACTACTTCTTCAGCTTACTATAACTCGTGCTTACGTATTGGTAATCTGGTTGATATGCCATCCCAGGTTTTTTCAGACATATTGTTTCCCAAAGCTGCCGCGTATAATCCTTCGGATAAGGAGCCTATAAAGAATCTCTATGAAAAGTCGGTAGGAGCGATGCTGGTATTTTCGCTACCGGCTCTTTTGTT
>CAKSVK010000072.1 GCA_934502905.1 uncultured Chitinophagaceae bacterium | reverse complement strand
GCATTAGCACCTGGTTCAAAAATAGTTCGTTGTCTGGGATCTGAAGTAGCATTCATAAAATCCATCATCTTTTTACCGGCGGTATTGGCGTACCAGCCGCCGCCCTCCAATGCATCCTGCAGCTCGGCAAACAGTCCGACATCCCCACTGGTAACATATACATTCATCTGTATATTATCATCATTATCCAGCACAAGAGGATATTTGTCCTGATTAGAAATAATCTCCGGTACTTCACTTGCAACTCTCGCCTGGAAAGAAGGAACATCCGACACCCTCATTAACATCCTTAATCTTAAAGAGTTACAATATTTTTTCCACTTTTCAAGATCACCACCATTAATGATATCCTGATTTATAAAATCATTTTTTACCAGATCAATATTAATAGTATTTAATTCATTTGCAAAGCTTTTAAGATTATCCAGCATTTCGGTATAGATGGCTTCTGCCCCATCATATTCAGCAAATGACTGCGTGTAATTGCCTCCATTTTGATGTAATCTTCCGGCCGTAGTAAAAGGGATATCACCATGCAGGTCTACCATTTGCTGTGTCTGGTCATAGAGGAATACGGTAGCAGCAAGCATAAATATCCTCTTATCGCTTTGCTCATCGGGAATAAGCTTGTCAAATGTCAATTCAAGCTCCCTGTACTGCGCTAACATCTTATAATACGAGTCCCATTTCCCATTTATAGCGGCAATACCCGGAACATACTGTGATGTCGTATTCGGCCAACCCAGGGTTTGAATATACCTGTTAATAGTGATCCTTAAAGTAACAAAGTAGTTCCCATACCTGGGAAGAACATAATCTTTATTGGAGTACAAAAATCCGGCAAACTGCTTTTCAACCGTTGTTGTTTGCGACTTTGCGGGATCAGTATAATACTCTCCAAAATCTGATTTTTTACAGGCCGTCATTTGCACCATAAGCCCTGTAAAAACAATGACAAATATTTTTGATCTCATAATATCGTTTTAAAAGTTTGAATAGTTAACTAAAAGTTTGCTCTGAGCATTACTCCAAAACTTCTTGTTGAGGGGTTGGTTCCCACATTGGTAACGGTTTGATACCATCTTGAGCCGGCTGTAGTTTGTTCCGCATCGATGTCTTTAATGGTACGGTATATATAGAACAGGTTACGTCCGTAAACCGATACCTGAAGACTTCTCGCACCAATCTTATCCGAAACACTGGAAGGCAACTTATATCCAATAGTGATCTCTCTGAACTTCAGGTAGCTGTTTTTCTGTACATATAACTCATATCGGGTATTAGGGCTATACTGGGGACCACCCCAATTGTATACTGTCCAATAGTAAAAAGCCTGAGATACAATATTAGTATTGGCTGTCCCATCTTCCAGTACGCCATCAATCAACATTCCATCTGTATATACTTTTTCTCCGTTGGGTCCCTGATTTCCGGTAGTTGCTACACCTTTACCATTTGCATCTACATAGTATCTTAATCCTCCACGGCTTTCATCCATATAGTTAAGTGTCTCTTCCAGCAATCCACGGCTCTTCATCCAGTTTATTGCTGTAGGCATTATATGTCCGCCAATTCTGAAATCAAGCATAGCTTCAACAAACAAATTTTTATAGCTGGCATTGGTAAATATACCACCTACTGCTTTGGGCATATAGTTCCCTACTTTTACCCAATTTTGCGGGTCCACTTTGTACAAACCATTAGGATCAACAATCCTTTCCCCTTTATCATTTGTTACTACCGGATGAGAATATATATCACCGATAGGCGAACCAACCTTTGAAACCAGCTTTGCTGCATCGCCGTCATAGTTAGCATGCAATAATTCTTCCAGTCCCGGTGTAAGTTTTTCAACCTCATTCCTGTTAAATGAAATATTTACACCGGCATCCCAGTTGAAATTCTTTTGCCGAATGATAGTGCCTCTAAGACCTATTTCCACGCCACTATTCCTAAGTGTACCTACATTGGTCAATACGCTGGTCGCTCCGGAACTTGATGCAACGGACAACGGTAGTATCTGGTCAACAATTTTACCGTTATAGTAAGACACATCAAGGCTCAGTCTGTTGTCGAACATTTTTGTTTCTAATCCAAACTCATATTCATGCTTCGTTTCAGGCTTAATACCATCATTTCCGAATGTTTGAGACATGGTTGTGTATAAAACACCTGTTGAAGTGTGCTGTGGCCCCATCGAGTTTTGATCATAAGCAATATTAGCAACATAAGGTGGAGGATAATTACCCACAATACCCCATGAACCCCTCAACTTTGCATAATTAATGAATCCCGGGAAGTTGTCGAAAAGATCGCTAAGTACCAGGCTGGTATTTACAGAAGGATAAATGAACGTATTATTATTAGGATGCATGGTGGAAGTAACGTCACGTCTGATTGTTCCTTCTACAAACCACAAACCTTTATAGTTTACATTCACAGTTCCTATCAACGCATCTCTTAGCAGGTATTGCCTTTTGCTAGAGCTTACCGGAGTGTTCTGAGAAACTGCCAGGTCAAAATAATTCTCTGTGCTTAATCCGCCATCTGTTCTTCTCTCCATCCATAATGATTGGTCTTTGGTTGCAGTATAACCACCCATTACATTTATATCCAGATCGGAACTTATACTTTTTGAATAGGTTAATAAGAGATCCGTATACAAAATATTGTTGGAATAAGACTTCAGCCCAAATCCACCTGTTTTGTTGTCGCTTGTAAACGCTGAAGGTTTTTCCGTGGATGACCTTGACTCGGTATTCATGATTGTATAATCGGTAGAAAACCTGCTTCTCAGCTTTAAGTCTTTAATGATCTGCCAGGTATTGGTAACGCTGGCAATAAGCCTGTTACTTTTTTCTGTTTCCCTAATTTCTTTTACATTCCAGAAATAATCAGCCAGGTCCGACTTAAAGCCATTGTAAATAATATTCTCATCAGGTGTTACACTTTGTGTTCCTGCACCAGTAACATATTTATAACCACGGCTTGTTTTATATCTGTCTAGGTACCAGGAAGGGTCTTCAAACGTTCCTATCATACCGGTGAAGTTGTTGGTTAACCTGTCGATAGAATAAGGTCTATTCCTCGTTTCCTGGTTAATAAAGTTGACCATTACATCGGTCGTCCATTTGCTGCCCAATTTAAATGAGCTGTTGAGATTAGCTATATTTTTAAAATTTTTAGCTCCCAGGCTCACCCCTTCATTAGACTGACGGGTTAATGACAAACGAATATTGGATGATTCACTCACATGCGATACGGCTACATTTACATTGGAATTATTAGCCGTCTGGAATAATCTGTTATAATTTCCAACCTGGCCTTCATAAGGTCTCATAATGCCTTCCCATGTCATCACAGGCTTACCATCAAACAGAGGTCCGAAATTATAACTTGCACCTGTTACTCCCCTTGTTTCTTTAATACCGTCACCATCGGTGTCATAGTATACAAAGCCTTCTTCATCCTGCCCCAAACCCGGATTAACATATTGATGTATACCAGGTCCGCGAACATATTGGTACCTTGGTGTGAATGCAACCTTATCAATACCATAATTGGCATTCACATCAACAGTATATCCCTTCTGACCTGATTTTCCTTTCTTGGTTGTAATCAATACAACGCCATTTACGGCTTCTGATCCGTATAAAGCTGCAGCAGAGGCACCTTTTAATATAGAAATATTATCAATATCCTCCGGATTAATATCCAGTAAACCATTTCCCCTCAGGCGCTGGTCTCCCCAATAATTGTTGTTGTCTACTTCTTCATTACGGATAGGCACACCATCCAATACAATCAATGGCTGGTTCTTACCTGTAATGGAATTAATACCCCTTATGTTGATATTCACGGCACTCGTTGCCCCGCCCGGTGCAGCAGATATACGTACTCCAGGCGCTTTGCCATATAATGCCGTTCCAAAATTCGGAGAGCCTACTTTAGTTAATTCATCAGCACTTACTGTAGCTGTTGCATAACCTAAAGATTTTTGCTGGCGATTAATGCCTAAAGAGGTTACGACCACTTCCTCGAGTTGTCCTCCCTCTTCCGATAATTCAACATTGATAACGGCTCTGCCGCTTACAGATATATTCTGAGCAGCAAAACCGACAAAACTAAAAACCAATACGGCATTGTTAGGTACTGAAATTGAGAACTCTCCCGAGTCCCCGGTAACGACAACATTGTTCGTCCCCTTTTGGCTTACCGTCACCCCTCCCAAAGGATTTCCGGTGTTGTCAGTTACTTTTCCCGTAACCGTTTTGTCTTGGGCTATGACTGCTACACTAAACAGACACAGCATTGCAAAAAGCAAACTTGCGTATTTCTTCATTGCAGTTGATTTTGATTAAAAAAAAGTTTATATTGTTAAGTATTCAAAACTTCCTGTATTTTCTTTTTACCGGGAACAGACTTTACATATTTTTCTACAACCAAAGCTGCAGTACCTATTAACTGTGCTTCACTTCCATAATCTGATATCAGGATATCCGTGTTGGCCGACAACCGCGGTATGCAGTGCTCATTTAGAGCCTGTTGAATAGGCGCCTGAAGAATTTTACCTGCCAACGCTCCCCTTCCGCTCAATACGATCTGTCCCGGGTTTAAAAGATGGATGAGAATAGCGATACCGCGGCCGATATGGTAGCCTGCTTCAGAAAGCAGCTCCACAGCAAACCTGTCGCCTTTGCTGGCGGCTTTTATCACTGCTGCACCGGCTTCATCCGGCGCATAGCTCTCCAGCTTCTCCAGGCTCAGAATAGATGCTTTTCCCTTCACGAGTCCCTTCTTCGCCTTATCTACGATCGCTCCCAGGGAAGCTTCTGTTTCCAGGCATCCGCTTTTACCACATGAGCAGATTTTCCCGTTCTGGAATAAGGGAATATGGCTGAACTCGCCTGCCAGCCCCTCATCGCCCCGAAACAATTCCTTATTTAAGATTAATCCCAATCCTATGCCCCAGCCTACATTTATCACCATTGCATTCTTTTGGTCAGTTACTGCCCCGAACTTTAATTCGGCCAGCGCGATCAGGCTTGAGTCATTATCAATAAAAGCAGGGATTCCGCATATGCTTTCAATATAATCCCCGATATTTTTATAACCTGCTTCCACCGGCAGGAAGGTATAATTCACAGATTTTCCTGAGTCAACAAAACCCGGCATACTCATCCCGATTCCCAGCATTTTGCTACGGTCAATACCAGATTCGCAGATGGCTTCATTTATCCTGTCTGCAACCACCGCCAGGGCATTTTTCTGTGATGCAAGGTCTATATCCCATGTTTTAACATCCCCGATAATGTTATTATGCATGTCCATGATGGCGATCCGTATGAAAAACTGGTCTATCGCTACAGAAACCACGTACATGATGTCCGGCTTCAGGGAATATAGCAGGGGTCTTCTACCCCCGGAAGAAGGTGCATATCCTTTTTCTTCTACAACACCTTCGGATAAAAGCTCATTCAGGATTTTCGTAACAAGCGATAAACTCTTCCCTGTCTTTTCGCTGAGCTCTGCACATGAAAGACTCCTTGAAAAGTACAAATGGGTAATAATCTTTCGTTTATACAATGAATGTTTGCCGCTCATTATTAAATTCCTGTTATTAAAACACAAATAAAACGTTAAATTAATAAAACTTTTAAAATAAAAATAAAAAGTATAGATTTTTTTTAGAGAAGTATGCTCAAATAATTATGTTGCCAGTTAACCAAACTGGATTTCAGGAAAATTTGGCTTCTACGGACTTATTGAGGCGAGATGGTTTATATTTACGACTACTAATTTTGACCATATGACCAATTCTAACGATTCGTCTGCTTCCAAAGGCACCAATCTCTTCGGTATATCCCTGATCGCCGCTTTGGCGGGTTTTATATTTGGTTTTGATACGGTTGTGATCTCGGGAGCCAATCTTCCCATCAAGGAGTTGTGGCATACTACTCCTTTATTCCACGGTTTTTTTATTATGTCCATGGCTTTGTGGGGAACCGTGCTCGGCTCCATCCTGGGTGGCATTCCTACAGAAATATATGGACGGAAAAAGGTCTTGCTTTGGGTCGGTATTTTGTTCAGCGTGTCGGCATTAGGGTCCGCCCTGGCAATGGATCCTTATACCTTTTCATTCTTTCGGTTTATAGGCGGCGTCGGCATTGGCGTTTCCTCCGTAGCTGCTCCTACTTATATATCCGAAATATCTACCCCGGCTACCCGGGGAAGACTGGGCGCCATGTACCAGTTCAATATTGTATTTGGCATTTTGATTGCTTTTTTATCCAATTACCTGCTGCAGGGTGTAGGCGGTACTAACGACTGGCGTTGGATGCTCGGCATCATGCTGGTTCCTTCCTTTATATATACAGTACTTGTTTTTATGATCCCCGAAAGCCCCCGCTGGCTGATCGCCAGGAGGAACAACGTAACAGGGGCAAGGAAAATACTGGTGCAGCTTGGCGCTGTACAGCCTGACGAAATGATCCGGTCGATACAGCAAAACCTGGAAGAGGAGAAAAAACGGGGCAGCACCGGCATGTTCAGCAGAAAGTATCACACCATTTTATGGCTTGCTTTTTTTGTTGCCTTTTTCAATCAATGGTCGGGTATCAACTTCATATTATATTATGCGCCGGAGATACTGGAAAGGGCCGGTCTGGCGGCTAAAGATTCACTGCTAAACTCTATCGCTATTGGTGGAAGCAACCTCATCTTTACCTTCGTAGGTCTTTACCTGATAGATAAGCTGGGACGTAAGCAGTTATTGCTGATCGGCTCGCTGGGATACATCATCAGCCTTTCGCTGGTGGCCTGGGCTTTTTACAGTAACGCCCAGCCGGGATGGCTGCTGGTCTTCCTACTGGCTTTTGTGGCTTCGCATGCCATGGGGCAGGGCGCTGTAATATGGGTATTTATCTCCGAAATATTTCCCAATAAGATCCGCGCATTGGGACAGTCATTCGGCGCCAGTGTACACTGGGTGTTTGCGGCGATCATCACACTTATCACCCCGATGTTCCTCGATGAAAAAGATGGGATATTTAAAGATAATCCCTGGCCCATTTTTGCATTTTTTGCATTCATGATGCTGTTGCAGCTCATTTGGGTGGTTACCAAAATGCCGGAAACAAAAGGCATTTCCCTGGAAGACCTGGAGAAAAAATTAACAAAGGAATAAGCATACTACATCCGCAAACATGTATCAAAACAAAATAGCGCTGCTGTTACTTGCCCTGATCTGCCTGTTGCAGCTATCCTGTAGTGATAATGATTATGAGCTGGTATGGTCAGATGAATTTGATATTGACGGTGTGCCCGATCCTGGCAAATGGGGCTATGAGCAAGGCTTTGTACGTAACCAGGAACTGCAATGGTATCAGCCGGAAAATGCCACCTGTAAGGACGGATTGCTGATCATTGAAGCCAGAAAGGAAAATAAAGAAAATCCGGGGTACCATGCAGAAAGTGATGACTGGCGGTTGAACCGGCCGCATGCAGCATATACCTCTTCGTGCCTGATAACAAAGGATAAGCACCAGTGGCTATACGGCCGTTTTGAGCTTAAAGCCAGGATACCCGTCAGCAACGGCATGTGGCCTGCGTGGTGGAGCCTGGGAGTAAGCAGGGACTGGCCGGCAAACGGTGAGATAGACATGATGGAATACTACCGGGATAGTATACTCGCAAATTTAGCATTCCTGGGTAAAGAAGGTAAAGCAGCATGGTATGACAGCAAGCATGCCCTGGCTGACCTGGGAGGTGAAAGATGGGCACATGAGTTTCACATCTGGCGGATGGATTGGACGGAGGATAGCATTTCATTGTATGTGGACGACATCCCACTCAATAAAGTATCGCTGGATGCAACCTTCAATAAAGATGAAAGTAATTTCAATCCGTTCAGGCAGCCTCATTATATGCTGCTCAACCTTGCCATTGGCGGTATGAACGGCGGAGACGCAAGCCATACATCTTTTCCCCAAAAATTCGAGATAGATTATGTAAGGGTTTACCAGAAGAAAAAATAATTATTCTCCTGAAATCATCAGGTTTATAACATTATTGAAATACCTTTCAGCTAATATAACACCCGACAAAGCCATATGCAGATGAAAGAAAAAACAGGGAACTACAGGTGGACGATTTGCGCACTTTTATTTTTTGCTACAACCGTCAATTACCTGGACAGGCAGGTACTGAGCTTATTAAAGCCCGTGCTGGAAGATGAAAGTCATTTCGGATGGACCGATAACGATTATGCAGATATCGCTGCTGCCTTTCAGTTCACCTATGCCATCGCCATGCTTTTTGCCGGAAGGGTGATCGATAAGCTTGGAACAAAAAAGGGATATGCCTGGGCCATCATCATCTGGTCGTTGGGGGCTATCATACATGCTTATGCGGTTCCCATTGGGGAAGGTATCAAAGCAACACTGGGCTGGATAGGAATCGCCGCCATTCCCGTCTCCGTATTGGGTTTTATATTCGCAAGGGCCTTTCTGGCCTTTGGCGAAGCCGGCAACTTTCCGGCAGCCATCAAGGCAACAGCAGAGTATTTCCCTAAAAAAGAGCGATCCCTGGCAACAGGTATTTTTAACTCAGGCACAACGATCGGCGCCATACTTGCACCGCTTTCTGTGCCTTATATAGAAAAGTCCTACGGGTGGCAGACAACATTTATCATTATCGGAGCTATTGGCTTTCTGTGGCTGATATTCTGGTATATATACTATGAAAGGCCGGAAAAGCAAAAAAGATTATCTCCGGCGGAAGCGGAATACATCAAAAGTGATTCGGATGATGTGGAATCATCTGCTCCCGCGCAGGAAGCAAAACCGGATAAAGTAAGCTGGATAAAGTTATTGGGATACAAGCAAACCTGGTCTTTTGCCTTCGGTAAATTTATGACGGACGGTGTATGGTGGTTTTTTCTTTTCTGGTTGCCGGCTTACCTGAAAGACCAGTATCATATGACGACAACGCAAATGGCATTTCCGATCGCGGTTCTCTATACCATGACGATGGTGGGAAGCATCGGCGGGGGATGGTTTCCCATGCATTTTATCAGGAAAGGATATACAGCCTATGACGGGCGTATGAAGGCGATGCTGATATACGCGGTCATCCCTTTGGTGGTACTGGCTGCACAGCCACTGGGAGATTTCAGTTTCTGGGTGCCGGTTATTCTTATTGGTATCGGGGCTTCCGCGCATCAGGCATGGAGCGCTAATATCTTCACGACTGTTTCCGATATGTTCCCACGCAAAGCCGTGGCTTCCATCGTAGGCATCGGGGGAATGGCAGGCGGCATCGGCGGTGTGATAGTTACCAAAATCGGCGGGGCATTGTTTACACATTATAAAGAGGTAGGAAGTATAGAAACAGGTTATACCATCATGTTCACCTTCTGCGCCCTTGCTTATTTAATTGCATGGTTCGTAATGAAGTCACTCGTTCCGAAATACAAACCTATAACCGATTTATAAAAATTTATCACCTTAAAAAAACTCCTTTAAAAGCCCGGTAGTTTTGCAATTCCTAAAAAATTATTGGTTATTTTCGACGCATTCATAGTAGTAATAATTATTATAGATGCTATTTGCAGTACTGGCAGGCTTTTTTGTTTCCATATTCATCATTCCTTTCGGGAAGTATTTAAAAAAAACTAAGTACACTCCCCTGGCAACATTATTGCCACTGTCGTTATTTATATATTTCGCGGCACACATCCCGGCGATCAGCAATGGCAATGTATTCGGCAGTCACTACGCATGGGTACCGTCTATAGGGATCAATTTTGATTTTCAACTGGACGGACTTTCCTTGCTGTTCAGCCTGCTCATTACCGGCATAGGCACCCTGGTATTCCTGTATGCGGCAGGTTATATGAAAGGACATCCCTACCTGGATCGTTTTTTTGCCTACCTGAGCATGTTCATGGCAGCCATGCTTGGAGTGGTACTCTCTGATAATATTCTTTTACTGTTCATTTTCTGGGAGCTTACCAGTATCAGCTCATTTTTCCTGATAGGCTTTAATAATGAAAGCGCCGAATCCCGCAGAAGCTCACTGATAGCCCTGGTGATAACCGGTGGCGGTGGCTTTTTGCTGATGGCGGGCCTGGTGCTTGCCGGTTATATTACCGGCACCTATTCCATCCAGGAAATGATCCATTCGAACGAAGCACTCAAGCAGCACACGCTGTACGGATTGATATTGTTGCTGGTGTTTGCAGGCGCATTTACTAAATCCGCCCAGTTTCCATTCCATTTCTGGCTACCCGGCGCTATGAAAGCGCCCACCCCCGTTTCTGCTTACCTTCATTCAGCCACTATGGTAAAGGCAGGTGTGTACCTGCTTGCCCGCCTGTTTCCGGTGTTGGGCGGAACCGAACTCTGGACCATTCCGTTGGTGATAGCCGGGGGCATTACCATGTTATACGGCGCATTTTATTCCATCTTCAGGACCGACCTGAAGGAAATACTGGCTTACTCAACCATATCTGCGTTGGGAATACTGGTATTTTTAGCAGGTATAGGAACAAAAGAAGCATTGATTGCGCTGCCGGTATTTGTTTTGGTGCACGCATTATATAAAGCATCGCTGTTTTTGATCACCGGCGTGATAGACCATGAAACAGGCACGCGTAATATCAGCTTATTGTCCGGGTTAAGAAAAGTGATGATGCCGCTTGCCATAGCAGGTGCTTTAGCAGCATTTTCCAGCGCGGGCATTCCCCTTACATTCGGGTTCATTGGTAAAGACCTGGTATATGAAGCAACATTACATGCTGATAACCTGCCGTACATCCTGACTGCCGTTGCATTGTTCACCAATATCTTCCTGGTGGCGGCCGGATTCCTGGCAGGCATAAAACCTTTTTCAGGACAGCTTCCGGACAGCTTGTCGTCGGTACACCTTCCTCATGGATTTATGTGGGTTCCTCCTCTCCTGCTCTCCGTATCAGGCGTCATTTTCGGCTGCTTCCCTGCGCTGCCCGGCACCTCCATTTTACAACCCGCCACACAATCTATGATCGCGGGTGCAGATTCAACTTTAAAGATCTGGCATGGCTTCAATACCGTACTGTTGCTTAGCGCCGTTACCATTGTTTGCGGTACCCTGCTTTATTTTATTAAAAAACCAGCCAGACCTGCCGGGAGCATAGGGCTTGCTCTGCCCGAACGGGTATTCACCCTCTCTGCCAGGCTTCTGCAGCACCTGTCCACCTGGTATACCAATACCCTTCACAACGGATTTTTGCGTTCCTACCTTTTACGTATCATCGTTTTTTCGGTACTGCTGCTGGCTTATCGCGTCATCAACAGCGGACCCATAGAAATAAGCCTGGCAAAAATTTCCACCATCAGCATCTATGAAATAGTAGTAGCGGGTATTCTGATCGCAGCCATTTATATGACAGTGACAAGCTCCTCCCGCCTGACAGCAGTTGTAGGTACCAGTGTGATAGGGTATTGCATCTGCCTGATGTTTGTTTTTTACAGTGCGCCGGATCTGGCCATGACACAGTTTACAATTGATACGCTTACCCTGGTATTGTTTGTATTCGTTCTCTTCCGCCTCCCGCCTTTCCTCAATTTTGCCAACAACAAGGTCAGGATACGGGATGGTATAGTAGCTGCCAGCTTCGGCATCCTTATCGCACTGGTCGCATTACAGGCAATGCAGCAGCCCATTGATACGGAAATAAGCAAGTTCTATGCAGAAAACGCATACAAGCTCGCCCACGGAAAAAATGTGGTAAATGTTATACTGGTTGACTTCCGGGGCTTTGATACCATGTTTGAAATTGTAGTGCTTAGTGTAGCAGCGCTGGGAGTATTCAGTCTTATTAACCTGAGGTTGAAGTCTTCCGAAAAAGAATAACGGTAAGGCATACCCTACATGATTTGTGAATAAAAAAAGTATTGAATGAAAAGTATTATCTTAAAAACAGCTACGGAGTATCTTCTGCCGATCCTGCTGCTGTTTTCTATTTTCATCCTGCTGCGGGGGCATTATTATCCCGGGGGGGGATTTGTAGGAGGACTGATTGCTTCCATAGCTTTTGTGCTGCACAGCTTTACCCACGGCGTAAATAATACTTTAAAGCTTTTACCTGTGCACCCGAGTGGTCTTATCCCGTTTGGGCTGGCTATTTCAGCGGCAAGCATGTTCCTCCCCCTGTTATCCGGCAAACCGGTAATGACAGGCCTGTGGGTGGAGCAGCCGATACCGGTGATCGGCAGCATTGGTACTGCCCTGTTTTTCGATATCGGGGTATACTTCCTCGTAATCGGTGTGGTGCTTACTATTTTATTCAGCATATTTCAATATAGCGACTAACCCCATGGAGATACTATTATTGATTTTAACAGGACTATTATATTCAACAGGCATATATATGCTGCTCCGGCGAAGCATGGTAAAGCTGCTGATAGGCATAGGCTTGCTGGGAAACGGTGTGAACATCCTGATTTTTTTATTAGGAACCATAACAAAAGGTAAACCTCCCGTTATAGAAGAGGCAGCCGATGTGCTTACAGGCATCTATGCCGATCCTATTCCCCAGGCGCTTATCCTCACAGCCATTGTCATCAGCTTTGGCTTGCAGGCGTTTGCCATTGTTTTATTAAAGAGAGTATATGTATTGGTCAACTCGGATGATCTTGACGACTTAAACACACCGGAGGAAGAAGATATATGACAGACAACTATATAATTTTACCCGTAATCATACATTTATTTGCCGCCATATTACAACTGTTCTTATGGCGGAGAACGGTGGCACATCGTGTTGTAAGTGTAACAGCGTGCTTTATAGCCATGGTGATCGCCATACAACTGTTCACGAAAGTGTATAACGGCGGAATACTGATCATGGAAGCAGCTAACTGGAAAGCTCCTTTCGGGATTGTATTTGTCGCAGATATTTTCAGCAGCTCGCTGGTGCTGCTCACCTCTTTCTCTGCCCTGGCAGTATCCGTTTTCTCATCCGCAGGTATTTCAAGATCAAGGATATTGTACGGCTATTTCCCTATTTTCCATTTCCTGGTGATGGGTTTGAACGGCGCCTTCCTGACAGGGGACATCTTCAACTTGTATGTGTGGTTTGAAGTGATCATCATTTCCTCTTTTGTGCTGATGACATTGGGCGGCAGAAAAGCGCAGGTGGAGGGTGCGGTAAAATATATGGCCATGAATATCCTGGCTTCCACATTCTTCCTGACGGGCATTGCAATATTATACGGTATTACGGGATCCCTCAATATGGCAGACCTGTCTCTAAAAGTGGCTGCCATCGAAAACAGGAACCTGGTAAATATCACGGCATTGTTTTTCATCATTGGCTTCGGTATCAAATCCGCAGTTTTTCCGCTATATTTCTGGTTACCGTCTTCTTATCATACTCCGCCTTCGGCGGTAGTTGCAACCTTCGGCGGGCTGCTTACCAAAGTAGGTATCTATGCGCTCTTCCGGATGTGTACCCTCATTTTTATACCGGATGAGTTTACAAAGAACCTGTTGCTGCTGATCGCTGTCTTTACGATCATCACCGGCAGTTTCGGCGCTTTGATCAAGCGTAATATCCGGCGTTTGTTTTCTTATCTTATAGTTTGTCATATCGGCTTTATGATAGGTGGCCTGGCAATGTTCACACAGGTGGCGCTCACCGGAGCGCTGATCTACCTGTTCCACGATATCATGGTAAAAACGAACATGTTTCTGATAGCAGGTTTGATACGCCAGTTGAGGGGAACCATGAATATGGATAAGCTGGGAGGACTTTATGCTGATTACCCCCTGATATCGCTGGTCATTGCCATTGTTTTGTTCTCCCTGGCAGGTGTACCTCCCCTTTCCGGCTTTTGGCCCAAAATATCCCTGTTTGAAGCCGGATTTGAAGGCAGGCATTATATACTGATAGCCGCGATCATCATCGGTAGTTTTCTTACCTTATACGTAATTGCGAAGATGTGGGCAGAGGTTTTCTGGAAAAATATCCCGGCAAGCAAAGGATCCGGCGAAGAGATCATAGATGGCTTTGCTGCGCTTCCGCTGTCTAAAAAAATCATGTTGGTGGGACCGATCGTTTTTTTGGCCGCCATAACCTTATATATTGGCCTGGGTGCAGAAAATATTGCTGTGCTGGCACAGCGCATATCAGCGGAAATGATGGATACCACACCCTATATTGAAGCTGTTTTGGGTAACCCGCAATAAAAAGAAAAACGTATGGTAAAACAATTTTTAATGAACCTGTTGCTTGCCTTCATTTGGGTAGCGCTTACAGGAGCATTGTACTTTTCAAATTTCTTTTTTGGGTTCCTGCTGGGCTTTTTCCTCCTGTGGCTCATGCGGAGAAGCGAAGCCGATCAACGGTATTTTAACCGGGTACCCAAGATCATCAGCTTTTTTTTCTATTTTATCTGGGAAATGCTGAAGGCAAATGTTCATGTGGCTTATGATGTTATCACCCCTAAATTTTTTATGAAACCGGGGATTGTGAAATATCCTTTGGTTGCCCGGAGCGACTTTGAAATAAATATACTGGCTACTGTTATTTCACTGACGCCCGGTACCCTCATCCTGGATATAAGCGACGATAAAAAAGCCATCTATATTCATGTGATGTACCTGAAAGATAAAGACAAGTTCATTGCACAGATCAAAAACGGGCTGGAAAGAAGATTACTGGAAATTTTGCGATAAAATCCATTATTAAAAATGAGTTTAAGCACTTACATAGATTATGTGATATTGCCCATATTAGCTATTTCGCTGGTGCTGGTGTTCATCAGGCTCTTCAAAGGACCAACAACGGTAGACAGGGTAATTGCACTGGACCTGCTGATAACGATTGGTGTGGGTGTTATAACCGTATACAGCATCAGCACCCAAAAGCCTATCCTGATGGATACCGGCATGATATTGGCGCTGATAGCATTTCTCGGAACCATTGCTTTTTCGTATTACCTGGAAAGAAGGAGGAAAAATGACTGATATTTTGATTATGATCCTGAGCACCATCGGTGCGCTGAGTATATTGTTTGCAGCCATAGGTATATTGAGAATGCCGGATTTTTACCTCAGGCTGTCCGTAACCGTAAAAGCGGCCACACTGGGCAGCGGACTTTTATTATTGAGCGCAGCAGTTGTTTTCCCCGAAGCCTCTGTAACGACCAAAGCGTTTGCCATCATTTTCTTCCTGGTGCTGACAGCCCCGGTAGCGGCACATATGATCGGCCGCGTAGCCTACCTGATCGGGGCGCCCAAATGGGAAGGTACGGTCAGGGATGACCTGGAAAAGATGTACGATAATGAAAGTAAGGTACTTTTAAGTGAAGAAAGGAAGGAGGACGCCGATACGGAATAAGCACCGATGATCATTCAATTTTTCAGCTTTCCTGTATATGACGATACCCCAATTTTACGCTCCCCGGAAGCTTTCAGGCGAACAACTGGATGACTTTTTATCCAGGGGATGGTACCGTATGCATCAAACCATTTTTACCACCAATTACATCGTGGATGATGAGTTGCACTACAAGGTGTTCTGGTTAAGGTATAACCTGCAATATTATACCCACCTCAAAAGCAGTAAAACGATCCTGAACCGGAACAAACAATTCTCTTTCGTGGTAAAGCCATTCGAGCTGACAGATGAGCTGGAAAATTTATATACGCTTTACAGGAGCATGATCTCTTTCGACGGAGCTCCTTCCGTAAACCACTGGTTATTTTACGAGGGCGCCTTCGGGGATATTTACGACAGTCACCTGATTGAGGTGAGGGATAAAAATACGCTGATCGCTGCGGGCATTTTCGATAAAGGCGATAAAAGCATTGCCGGCATCATGAACTTCTACCACCCGGATTATAAAAAATACAGCCTCGGGAAATACCTGATCCTGCTAAAAATAGAGCTTGCCCTGCAGCAGGGTTATAAACATTATTACCCGGGCTATATGGTATACGGATATCCCAAATTCAACTACAAATTGTTTGTTGGGGAAGAATTCACGGAAGTATATATTCCCGAATTAAAAGGATGGTTCCCTTTCAGCAAACAGTTGCTGGACGTGTCGGTTGATCTCTGATCTCTCCCGGTTGCGGTCATCACCCGTCAGTCAAAAGCAACATATTAATAACTAGCCCGGCATACGGCTGATATACTTCTCAATTTGTTTGATCTGGTCCACCACCTGCGGAGTGGTCGGTTTCTGGTCTTTCGCCCGCCTGAAATAATCTTTGGCAGCACGGAATTCCCGTTTGTTAATGAATATCTGGCACATCTGGAGGTATGCGGCGGCGGCATTTTCTTTATCCGGCAAACCAGCTTTAATGGCCTTGCGGATATATTCTTCCGCCTGCCTCATATTACTTTTCTGCATAGCAATGGTGCCCAATTGAAAGTAAGCAGACCCTTCAGTCTCCTTCATGGGCATACCCAGGCTAAGGCTTTTTTTCATCATCGTTTCCGCCGTATCAAAATCCTGCCCGAACATCGCCAGACTGGACTTCAAATAATAGTAAACACTACGCACCGGCTTTATAAGCAGTCCCGGGAATTTGATAGAATTAAGTACTTTCTGAGCTCCTTCAATATCCCCTTCCTCCATATACCCCTGGATCAAACGCATCGGACCGATAAGGAAATGGCTTACGACCGCAATGGCCGCGATCAGATACAATGTAAATGCGGGCCAGAACCCGGCATATATATTAACAACCACTGCAAGCACCAAAGCAAGAATCCCAAGCTGAAGCCGGTATCTGATCAAGAAAAGGTATAATTTCATTATGTGTTCTTTTGTAAACTTAGATCCGCCTTCATTAGTTCCTTTTAGCGGGCTGCAAAGATACGAAAGGGTAAGCGGTAATCAGATAGGTTACTTTTATAAATTTGAAACACCTTTCATTAAGAAAAAACGGGTATCCGAAGTTGAAATAAGGCGATCAATTATTTGATATTTAATAATTTCTTTCATGCAATAAAAAAGCCGGTACAAGGCAAATACCCGTTACCTGTTGTAATGACCTGATACCTAAAAAATTACCTTTTATCCTTGGTGGTATCGTGCTGTTATTGCTGGTGCTGTATTTCATCAGGCAATCTTCGG
>CAKSVK010000071.1 GCA_934502905.1 uncultured Chitinophagaceae bacterium | reverse complement strand
ATACAGCTCCCTAATACGAATTTTTTTTTCGATGTTTAAAAGTAAGATCTTAAAATTAAAAGGGTAGAAAATGAAAAATATAATCTTTTTTTTATTGTTTTTAATAGCAGGTTTGTCAGAAGCCTACTCTCAGCAACTTCCCTCCAATACCTGTGGTATTGTTAACGTATATGATGCGTCGGGTAATCGAACCAAAAGAGTATATTATTGCAATAATGGTTCCACTCCTTATCCGTCGGCAAGGGAGGTAGGACAATCGGCAGAGGAGATAATTGATTCCGGTGAAATTCAGGAAGTAGATGCTCTTTTTCCCAACCCCAACACAGGAAGGTTTTCAGTAACTTTTAGTAAGCCCCTCCAAAATGCGGAGGGGGTAATAAATGATGCAGGAGGCAGAACCGTTCATAAGTTCAAAGCATCGGGCAACCGGGTAGATTTCGATCTGTCCTTTGCAACGAACGGCATTTATTTTATCAGGATAAACGACAACGGTAATATCATTACAAAGAAAGTCCTGAAGCAGTGACCGGTCAGGGTTTGCAATAACCAGCGTGCGGTTTGAAAGGCATAATTATGGTTACTCTCAGTGGATATATCGATAATGTTATTCAGCATATTTATTGGTTTTCTTAATGATCTGGATGACGTTACCGGTGTTTTAAATCCGGAAATTAGATTTAGAGCTAGCATCGTATCAGAGTTAGTAAAATATATTGTAAACCCATAATGTGATAATTTATGAAGCCATTTTGCTGTAGCGTTCTTTCAGATACGTTATATAGTGCAGGACAAAAAGGATATTCCGTCATTCCTGCTGAAATGGAAAACAAAAAAGGAGATTACTATTTTATTTTTCAATTCAGAAGCGCAGACCAAAACCAAACTGAAGGTAGGTTGATAGTTAATGAAGTGGCAATAAAGTACTGTCCCTGGTGTGGAACAAAATTGTCGTCCTTAATGGAATCTTTCAGGGAGGAAATTCAAATTCTTGCAAAAAAAAATGAGCACTTAACAATAAAAATTTAAGACAGGATCTTAATTTCTTATTTATCAAGAAATTCAAAAGACATTCATTATGTAAGCCAAAGTAGAAGTTGGGAGTTGGTTGCTTAGAATATGAAGGTTAGGAGACGAAGGATGAGTTTGTAACAGGGTTTACAGGTAACAACAACTTTATGGGAAAGATAAAATTACTGTGGATATGTTTTTTTGATCTGCTTTTTTACAGGCAGCTCATGCAACGTGATTAAAAAGTGCCAACGTGCCATGGCAAACTCCAACCAGTGTTTTTCGCCCAAACCTGTTTTAAACAATGCAATTAAACATGATGGATACTATTCAATATCCGTACTATATTCAGGAGTTGAACGATTTTGGCTGCTGCAACAAAAATGGTTTTGGTGCGATGAGAAAGAATATGAGTGCTTTTGGCACAATACAGACTGATAGGTATGGATGAGACTTTATCAGGACAATGACAACGGTAATATCATTTACAAAGAAAGTCCTGAGGGAACAGATCAGTCCAGATTCTCGATAACCATGGCGCTGGCGCCGCCGCCACCGTTGCAGATGCCTGCTGCCCCATACCGGGCTTTCCGGGTCTTCAGCACATTGATAAGCGTGACGATGATACGGGCGCCGCTGGCGCCTAGCGGGTGACCTATGGAAACGGCCCCGCCATGTACGTTGACAGTAGCCGGATCCAGCTGCATGCGCCGGGTATTTTCTATACCCACCACGCTGAAAGCTTCATTGAGCTCCCAATAGCTGATATCGTTCATTTGCAGTCCCGCTTTGGCTACCGCTTTGGGAACTGCCAGGGATGGGGTAGTGGTAAACCACTCCGGGGCCTGTTCGGCATCGGCATAGGATACTATACGGGCAAGCGGCTTCAGCCCGAGCGTCTTTGCTTTGGCAGCGCTCATCAGCACCAATGCTGCCGCACCGTCATTGAGCGTGGAAGCGTTGGCTGCCGTTACCGTCCCGTTTTTTTCAAAAGAAGGGTTAAGGGAAGGGATCTTATCAAACTTAACATTATAAGGCTCTTCATCTTTGCTGAATGCAACGGGGTCGCCCTTACGCTGCGGGATATCTACCGGTACTACCTCATTGGCCATAATACCACTTTCCCAGGCTGCCTGGGAGCGTTTATAGCTTTCTATAGCAAAATTATCCTGGTCTTCACGGCTGATGCCACATTCCTTCGCACAAAGCTCTGCGGCGAACCCCATTGCTTTTCCGTCGTACACATCGGTAAGCCCGTCTTTTGCCAGCCCGTCAACCAGTTCGGTATTGCCGTATTTGTTTCCCCAGCGGAGCGAGGGAACATAAAAGGGGATATTGCTCATGCTTTCCATGCCACCGGCGACCACTATTTCCACATCTCCAAGTAAAATACCCTGGGCGGCTAAGGCAATGGATTTCATACCGCTGGCGCAGACTTTGTTGATGGTAGTACAGTTGACCTGATCAGGCAGTCCGGCAAATTTAGCTGCCTGGCGGGCGGGCGCCTGGCCGAGATTAGCCTGTAGCACGCAACCCATCAAAACTTCCTGGATAATGGCTGGCGGTATGCCGGCCCTGTTGACCGCCGCCTTTATGACCAATGCACCCAGCTGGGTAGCAGTAAAAGATTTCAGGCTTCCGCCAAAACTACCGATAGGGGTACGTACTGCGGAAACGATCACTACTTCTGCCATAACAAAAAGTTTAAAAACAGGAATATCTTAGTCCCTGGGCGTTCTTTTGGCATTCATCAGCCGTTCAATGGCTTCAACCAGGCGCTCTTTCCGGGCGGTGGTTTCAGCGGATATCCATTTCAGGTATTCTTTCCTGTTGGTAAAGGAGAGCTTTTCGAAAAAATGCCCGGCTTTTTTATTTTTATTCAGCAAGGTCTGAAAATCAGCGGGCGGCACAGCCGTTCTGCTTTTGTTATCCACCCCTTCTATGGCTGCTTCTTTTTTTACAAACCGTGTCACCCCCTGTTTGGCGCAACATTCGGGTTTCCTGAATTTCAGCGCTGTCCATACATGATCGAGCGTAACCTGATCCTGGCTTTCAAAGCCGCACTGGTTCAGGGTTTTCCAGCTGCAATCCCTGTTCAGGTCGCTTACAATTTTGGAAGTGGACTTGGGATAGGCCACCCAGAGCTTTCCTTCATCTCCTAAAGCGGGTAATACCTCTTTGAGGATACCGTCCAGTTGGCGTTGATTGATGGCAAACACCAGCGCAAAATCTATACGCCGCAACTTCAGCAACGGTGTAACGTTCTTGGCAAATGAGATCTTTGAAAATTGTTTTTCGATGGAGGAGGGCAAGCCTTGGATCAGTAAATTCTTTTCTTCAGTAAGTTGAAGTTTCTCAAACATGGTCTGCATCATGCTTCAACACGTTTTTTTAGCGTAAAAGAGATGCAAAGTTAAGAAATTGTGTCCTTAATAGCAAATTTTGAGTTAAATAATACTAACCAGCCACTATAAGATGTGGTTGAATACCGCGGAAACAGTCGATTTTATGTTTAACCTGGCTTTACTTCATGGGTGTATAGTACTTCATGGCCTCCTTGGCGTATTCCTGTACTTTTTTAATACGGGTCTCGTCAGAAGGATGTGTACTCATAAATTCAGGTGGTTTTTCGCCGCCACCTACTTTAGACATTCTTTCCCAGAAAGGCGCTGCTTCATTCGGATTATATCCTGCCATAGCAGCAAAGATCAACCCATAGTGATCCGCTTCCAGCTCCTGCTTACGGGAATTGGGCAATAATACCCCGATCTGCGCGCCCGGTGCGTATACGGTATTAAAGATATTGCTGACGGTGCTGTTCCCCGAAGTTAAAACGGAACCAACAGTGCCGATACCCTGGGCAAGCATTTGCTGGCTCATCCGTTCGTTTCCGTGCTGCGCTATGGCATGGGCTATTTCGTGCCCCATTACCACTGCCAGCCCGGCTTCATTTTGCGTAACAGGCAGGATGCCGGTATATACTACCACCTTGCCACCCGGCATGCACCAGGCATTTACTTCGTTGGAATTTACCAGGTTGAACTCCCACTGGTAACCCTGTAATATCTCGCCTTTGCCTTGCTGGGTGTAATAGTTTGTAATGGCGGCTGCAATTCTTTTACCCACACGGGTTACCATTTCTGCATCCTTGCTGACAGTAGTATTCACTATCTTGTTCTGGGTAAGAAAACTCTGGTATTCTGTTTTTGCCATGCTCTGAAGGTCTGCTTCAGGCAGCAGCTTCAGTTGCTTTCTGCCTGTAATGGCATTAGTGCTGCATCCAACCACAAATAATACGGCGGAAAAAAATAAAAGGTATTTTTTCATCTGGGATCTCTTTGAATTAAATCGTTTTCAATTAAGGACAACAACGGTACAAAGATAGGGGGTGTCAGGGATTATTTCTCCGCCTGCTTTTTCTTCTGTCCCTGTATTTGAAGATAGGTGCTTTACTTTCACTACCTTTTAACAGCCGGGAAATATTCTTCTGGTGGGTAAGCATTACCAGCAGGGCCACAGCTACCGCAAAAACCCGGTAAGCATGATTGTCCACATTAAAAATGATGAGTATAAAGATCGGGAATGCAGCGCTGGCCAATATAGAGCTGAGCGATACAAAACGGGTGAGGTACAATACCAGGATGAAGATAGCCACGCAACAAACCGCGCTGATCGGGGAAATGGCCAATACCAGGCCAAAAAGGGTAGCCACGCCTTTGCCACCCCTGAACTGTGCCCATATGGGGAAAATATGACCAACCACGGCACACAACCCCAGACCGATCTGGAAGTTGGTCCTGGCAAATTCATCCCCCACATAAAAGGGGAGCAGGTAGGCAAGTTTAACAGCAACAAACCCTTTCAGCATATCCAATACCATCACCAGCGTGCCCCATTTGGCACCCAATACCCGGTAAGTATTGGTGGCGCCGGCATTACCGCTTCCATAATCCCGGATATCTATTTTAAAGAAATGCCTGCTCACCCAAACTGCGGTTGGAATAGAGCCGATCAGGTAAGCCAGTATAATTAAAATAGATTCATTCATAAATTAAAAACAGGTTGAAGTCCTTACAAATATAAAATATTTCTCCGACTGAAATTTACGGAATTTATCCTTTTATTAATTTTTTAAACGCCAGGCAAGCCCAATTATTTTTCAACAGGCCTTTAAGTTCCTCAAATCCTGCCTCTTTCATAAGTTTTTGTATATCAGGAATATCAGATTGCAATATGCCACTGATGAGGAGCGTACCATCCGGCTTCAATCCCCCGGCTATCCGGTGCAGGTTATCTGTTATCACATTGCGGTTGATATTGGCAAGCACCAGGTCTGCAGACAGGTTGCCCGGAAAATGGTCCAACTGCAGAAGCGTGATACCGGGCGTATGGTTTTTCTCAAAATTTTCTTCCGCATTGGCGATGCTCCAGGCATCATAGTCTATTGCGGTAACCAGAGACGCTTTCATTTTCACTGCCAGGATAGCCAGTACGCCTGTTCCCGTCCCGAAATCGATCACCTCTTTTCCTGCCGGGCTGAAATCCTGCATCATTTCAATCATCATATGGGTGGTAGCATGATGCCCCGTGCCAAAGCTCATCTTGGGCGTGACGATGATATCGTATGCCACATCATTATTGGCAGGGTGAAAATCTGCCCGTATGGAAGCGAACCCGTTCACCACTACGGGCTGGAAATCTGATTCCCATATCGCATTCCAATTTTTATTATTAACATTTGATATAGAATAATTTATATTATTTATATCAATTAAATTTTTAAATATTTCTTCTTTAAAATACTCTTTCTTAAAATAAAATTTCAGGTAACCTTCGCTTTCCTCCACACCTTCAATATCCATGCCTTCATTAAGCTGTGCCAGTATGATCTCCAGTTGTGCAGGATCACCTTTTACAACCACCTCTACAAATACTTCATTCATGATGATTTCATTTAAAGTAAAAAGCTACCGGGTAACTACCCGATAGCTTGATTTCATTATATCCGGAATGGATGTTATGCCTCAGGCCGGTTTTCCTGCTGTGGCCTGGGTTTGTTGGTAAAATCAGGTTTAGGGATCAATGCTTTCCTGCTGAGCTTGAATTTACCTGTTTTTTGATCTAGACCTATCAACTTCACTTTTACGGTATCGCCTTCTTTCAGTACCCCCTCCATGCTTTCCAGGCGTTTCCAGCTTATTTCACTGATATGTAATAATCCCTGTTTGCCGGGCATGAATTCTACGAAGGCGCCGAACTCCTTGATGCCCTTCACAGTGGCTTCGTATACTTCTCCCACGGATGGCACAGCCACAATGCCTTTGACCCAGGCGACCGCTTTGTCCAATCCTTCCTTGGCAGGAGAGAAGATGCTTACTTCCCCTACGTTACCGATCTCTTCGATATTGATGGTAGTGCCGGTAGAGCGCTGGATCTCCTGGATCACTTTACCCTGGGGCCCGATCACTGCACCGATGAATTCTTTGTCAATAAAGAGCTTTTCCATTCTTGGTGCATGGGGTTTCACCTCTTCCCTGGCAGCGTTTACACACTCGTACATGGCATCCAGGATATGTAAGCGGCCTTTTCTGGCCTGCTCCAGGGCTTCCCGCATGGTTTCCATGCTCAATCCATCGATCTTGATATCCATCTGCACACCGCAGATCCCTTCACGGGTACCTGTTACCTTAAAGTCCATATCTCCCAGGTGATCTTCATCTCCGAGGATATCGGTCAGGATGGCGTACTTGTTATCGGAAGCCCTTGTGATCAATCCCATTGCCACACCGCCCACGTGCTTGGGAATGGGCACACCTGCATCCATCAGCGCCAGTGAGCCTGCGCAAACAGTTGCCATAGACGAAGAACCGTTCGATTCAAGGATATCGCTTACCACCCTTATGGTATAAGCGTAATCATTGCCGGGCATCATCTGCTTCAGGGAGCGCATAGCCAGGTTTCCATGTCCTACTTCGCGACGACCGGGCGCTCTTAAGAACTTGATCTCACCGGTAGAGAAAGGAGGAAAGTTATAGTGTAAAATAAACTTGGTATAATCTGATTTTGCAGCGCTTTCTACCAGCAGCTCATCCAGGGGGGTACCCAGGGTAACGGTGGTCAGCGACTGGGTTTCTCCCCTGGTAAACAGGGCAGAACCGTGAGGGGTAGGAAGTATATCCGTTTCCATGGCAAGGGGGCGAACCTGGTCGAGGTTACGTCCATCCAGGCGGGTACGGTCGTCCAGTATCATATTCCGTACAATCTCCCACTGAAGATCATCGTAATATTTGGCAGCAAATTTCACATCTTCTTCCGCGGGTTCTTCTCCCAGGGAAGCGATCAGCTCTTCTTTCAGCTTTGAAAAAGCATCAGAACGCTCATGCTTGGAAGTCCCGGATTTTGAGATCTGGTATATTTTCTCTTTTGCAAACTCCGTTACTTTTTGAAGGATAGCTTCGTTTTGCTCGGGTTTGGTATATTCTCTTTTCTGGGTAACTCCTTTTTTATCGCGCAGCTCCTGCTGTGCCTTGATCTGTACTTTAATGGCTTCATGGGCAATACCCAGCGCCTGCACCAGGTCCTCTTCGCTACATTCTTTCGATTCTCCTTCCACCATCATCAGGTTCTTTTCTGTAGCACCAATGATGAAATCCATATCGGCGGTTTCCAGTTCTGTGCGGGAGGGGTTCACCACAAAATTTCCATTTACGCGGGCAACCCGTACTTCGGAGATAATCTCTTTAATGGGCACATCTGATACTGCCAGCGCTGCTGATGCAGCCAGGCAAGCCAGGGCATCCGGCATGATCTCACTATCGCTTGAGATAAGCGATATAATTACCTGAACCTCACAGAAATAGTCTTCCGGGAACAGGGGACGCAACGCTCTGTCCACCAGGCGGCTGATCAACACTTCGTAATCACTCAGTCTTCCTTCCCGTTTAAAAAACGAACCCGGAATACGGCCGGCGGAAGAGAATTTTTCCATGTAATCCACGCTGAGCGGGAAAAATTCCTGCCCCGGCTTGGGTTCTTTGTTAGCAACAACGGTTGCCATGATAATACAGTTTCCCTGGCGTACGGTAACGGAACCGTCTGCCTGGCGGGCAAGTTTACCTGTTTCTATGGTCACGATCCGGTTATCACCGAGATCAAATGATACTTGTAATGGTTGAGAAAACATACTTGTTAATTGAAATAGGCAACAGGAATGAGGGAGTAGGATAGATAATGCCTTATTTGCCTATTGTATAAAAATTATTGTTGCAATAATCGCCTAAAAATCATTATTCCCAACCGGTATATACTGTTGGGAATAACGACATGTTGTAACGATATGATTATTTTCTGAGTCCGAGTTTTTCAATCAATGCGCGATATCCTTCAAGATTGTGTTTGCTCAGGTAAGTAAGCAGGCTTTTTCTTTCGCCTACCAACTGCAGCAAGCCCCTGTTGGAAGAAAAGTCTTTTTTATTTTGCTTTAAATGACCGGAAATATGGGTGATACGCTCTGTCAATATTGCAATTTGTGCTTCTATTGAGCCGGTATTATTCTCATTTCCACCGAATTCAGAAAAGATTTTTGATTTTTTTTCAGATACTAATGACATCTCAATTTTTTTTAAACATCCAAATTTTTATTCTGCTTATTTGGCCGCAAAGTTAATACTAATTTATTAGTATATAAATAAATTTTTCCCTTAAAAATGCCAAAAAAGCCAATTTAACCTGGCTCCGGCTTTTAACCCGGCAGGTATTTCAGTGAGTAAGCCCGCAAAGGTAGACAAATAACTGCAATAACATTATTATCAGTATTTTACAAACCGAAGCGCATATACATCCCGGTCCGATATGATACGTACGGAATAAAAGCCTGCAGGCAGCTTTGCGACAGAGATGGTTTGTGCCTGCACCGGACCATTTACAACCTCTGTATGAACTATCCTCAGGTCACCTGTTAGGATCTGTATCCTGGTATTGCTCACCGGCCTGCCAAAGTCGATGGTAATGCTGTTACCCGCGGGCACGGGAAAGATCGAAGGTGCCCCTGCACCGTTTCTCCGAAGCCTGATGACATTGCTATAAGTGTATTTAAGATCATTGTCCACCTGCTTGATCCTGTAATACAAGGTTCCGCTTCCCGGGTTCAGGTGATTATAGGAATAAGAGTGGACGCCTGTCTGGTTGCCTGCGTTTATGGTGTCAAGAGATTCAAACAGGATGCCGTCTTTGCTGACTTCCACCTCAAAGTAGCTGGTATTTATTTCATTCTCTGTTGTCCAGGTAAGCGCTGTGTACGATTCTCTTGTATCGCCTTTAAAATTCACCCAATCCACGGGTAAAGCGCTGCTGATGACCCCGGAGGTAAAACCTGTCACATTTTCGATGCCGGTAGAGAATGTGCTGGTGATCACATAGTCGTTGCCGAAAGTTTCGTGTAACACATTATTGAAGTCAACCTTGTTTTGCTGCCGGTTCAGTGGATTTATCGTTCCTGCAGCAATACCGCCTGTTTTCAATACCTGGATGTTATTCCAGTTGCCGTTGGTTACCTGCTCATACCCGGCTTTTTCGGAAGCAGTGTAATAAAGGCTTACTTCAAAAACCCCGTTTTTATTGGCATATTGCGGTGTTATCAGGAAGGTTTTTTCCGTAACAAAATAAGCCGGGTCCAGGGTCCAGAAAGGAAATGCCCTGTCGCCTCCCCGGTCTATTTCCACTTTTACACAACCATAATTCCAGTCGGTAAGGTTTTTAATGGAAGCGATCACCCTTTTAGGGTTGGAATTATCATAGAAAAATATTTTCCCATAAGGCCCGAGGTATTTCTGCCGGGTTGCACCCGGGGTATTTGCAACAGGGTTGCCTGCTGCCACCTGCGTGAACACGATCATAGGTTTTATGCCGTCACCGTAATTAGAGAAAGCGGTGAGACGGGCGCTGCAACTTAAAACAGAAGTAAGCAGGTTGCTGGTTTCATAGCCGGAGTTATCACTATACCCCGTCAGGTAATCGTTACCTTCCTCCTCCTCTTCCGTTCCATTGTCAAAGCAGGCTTCAATGCGGATATTATCTCTTCCATTCCAGGTAAAAGGCTTATCAAATATAAATTCGTTCATGCCATCCTGCGTGGTGTACGATGCCCTGGAGAAAACCTGCTGACCGGCTCCTGAAGGAGTGATATCGCCATCTTTTACCAGCATGGCAGCAGTACTATGCATTAATTTGATGATCAGCTTTTTGAACGGACGGGTGCTGTTTTTGGTAAGGAAAAGCTGCATACCGTTGATGTTTCCTGCTTTTAATCCCGCTGCGGCCATTTCTGCCCTGTTATACTGGATCATTGATTTCTGATGCTTCAAAGCAGCGTTGAATAAATTTGCATCCAGGATGAACATCTCTTCCTTTCCGACAGTAATATGTTTTTCAGACTTATCAATAACCGGCCGGGTATCATTGGGTTTCAGCCATATATGCATCACCGGAATTGCGGTTCCTTTCAGTGTGCTGCCTCCCTGTACCGTAAAGTTCAACGCCAGCTTTTGGGCAGTCTCTCTTTGACCTACATCATATATGCGTATGGTAAAGGGTTTTCTTTGGCGGCTGCCCGCAGGAAAAATAACACGGTTTCCACCCACAAAATCAAAGTCTACTTTTTCCATTGCATTGGAATCTTCATCTGGATATAGTGTGACGGTAGAGCTGGATGCCGGTGTATTACTGATGTTAACATAAAAAGTAAAGTCCTTGTAATCACGGCAACCTGTTGTTTGAACCATGGAAACGGGTAAAACCACCTCATCTTCTTCAAAATTGATTTTGGGGTCGCACGCTTCCCCACCGCCGTCAAAAGTGGGAAGCAACGCGTTGGAAGTTACGAGTGAAGCACGTTCTTCCAGCAGCAGGCTGGCATTCATACGTGCTTTTTGCCCGGGTGTGAACAGGCTGTAACAAGCGGTATAATTCATGATATTATTCTCCGTCCGGATAGAATAAGGCTGGTTGTTATTGCATGGGTTCAATCCGGACCGGCATTCAAAGTTGATGACGCCATCATTTGAGTTCATGGATATCGGATCTGTATCATCTACATGGTCGCCTTCTCCGGCAGGGCACTCTTCCCTGTGGGTGGAGCCCTCGAACGGATGGTATAAATTAAATGCATGCCCGATCTCGTGAACGAAAGTTTTAGAGCCCCTCCGCATTTCGGAAGCAAGGATCACAGTTCCATCTACGATATGATTTACGGGGAAATATGCAAACCCGGCTATGAATTGACCCTGGCTTCCGTCATTTCCGTTTATTTTGTTTACAACATAAATGTTATAATAGCGGCTTATATCCCATGCTATAGGAGTTTTCAATGCCATGTCATATTCTATATCCGCATTTAAAGCGCCGTTTTCTATGTAAAAAGCATCTTCGGACATATTAATACGCCTGATGCCATTGGTGGGGTTGCAGTCGGGGTCCCGTTTCGCCAGTACGAACCGTATACCGATGTCTCCGGCCGCATCCGTGCCGGCAGGGGTCAGCGAACTGTGTGTACCGGAATATATTTCATTCAGGTATTCTATCGCATCCATGATTTTTTCGTCACTGGGATTGTAAGAAGAACCTACTGTGTCCCCCGTATGCAGTATATGTACAACAACGGGAATATTGACCGGCTGCTGTGTTTCCCGAAACGATATACCGCGGTCTGTCATGCGTTTGATCTTACTATCGTTATTACGCATCGATTTGGCAGCTTCCGGAAATGTTTTTGTAAAAATCCTGTTATTTGTATCAAAGCCACAAACAGCCTGGGCGGAAACCAGGTTCCCGGTCAAAAGAAATAATGTTAGCAAATAAAAGAGTCGTTTCATTCCTGAAATGATTTGAAACTTGTTTTTTGGCAAGCAATCTCCGTTCACCGGAGCAGGGACTGAAACAACCTTCATAGTTATGTATGTTCCACTACTTAGGAGTAATTTAACCTAAGCTAGGCTTTTTACGAAAAATTAACAAGTAAAAATACGAACATTTTGAACTTGTAGATCAAAAGGGGAGGTTGGTGTTTTAAAAAAACATTATAAACAATTCTTACACCAAAATTGAATTTATATTATTGTATTTTATAATGTTTATAAAAAAGATAATAATGGAGTTTTTATAAAAAAGGGTTGGTAAACCCTGCTTTTGGTGAATATTTTACTGAATCTCCTGTGCCGGGATGATGGAGAAATCGACTGTTTGGGATGGAAGTATTTGCGAGCCGCTGGCGGCAACAAAAGTGACAGATCCTTTTACCGTTGCTGCGATGCCTGTTATCGTAATTTTCTGAATAAATATTACCTGGTTTTCGAAGTACCGCACGTTGACGCCCTCGATGTTTTTCTTTTTTAATAATTCCCCTTCTTCTTTTATTCCTTTATGAAATGTGATAGCAGGCGATGGTGAAAAACGGATAATGACGGGAGAAGGTCCTTTTGTTGAAGAAGATTGCGCATAAATATGCCACCCCCTGTCAATTGTGGCCACCAGGTGGATCTCATGCTCCCTGTTATTTAATTTCTTTGAAAAAAACGACCATTCTACCGGCTGTTGTTGTCCTGAGGCGGGCAATACAAAAAATAAACCCAGCAGTGCAGTGATCAGGTATTTCATGATGATGGCTTTTAGCGGCTTTATTGTAAATTATTAAATATTGCTGAATTACCGGAACGGCGCATGGATCAAATTACCGGGAATGGGGTCCGCAAACCGTTTATCTGTCAGAAAAGTGGTGTCTGTCAACGTATATAAAAAGGAAACGAGGTACCTTATTTCCTGCTTGTCCAGCACAGATCCGCCACGAAGTATGGAGCTGGCGGTTGAATCTGATAAAGAAAGGGTCTGCCAGTGATTGATTGCCGTGCTTAATCCCCAAAAACGGCCATCGTGCATATACGGCTCTGTACGGGTAATATTTCGCAGGCTGGGGGTTTTGAATTTCAGGGAGTCTTCTTTTTCACCTGTTACCACCATTCTTCCGTAGTCATTCAGAAAACTGTCAACCGGCAGCCCGATATTATGGTATTTAAGATCAGTGAACAGCGGCTCTGTATGGCATTCGGCACAGCGGGAGAGGAATAAACGGTAGCCCTGTTCCTCCCATTCGGTAAACCGGTCCTTACCCGCTTTGACACGGTCGTACCTGGAATCAGCTGACACCAGGCTACCGGTGAATTGCGTCAGCGCATATAATATATGTTTGCTTTCGATAGTTTCTGTTCCGAATGCTTTTTTGAACATCTTCTTATAGGTGATGTCGTTCTGCAATGTGCCGATCACCTCTTCAATGGTATTGTTCATTTCGTTATGCCCTGTCAATGGTGCCAGCGGTTGCCATTCAATGTGGTTGATAGCGCCGTCAGCATGAAATTCTTTATGCCATGCAAGGTTGAATAACGGAGGGGCATTCCTGTTGGTAAAGCGGTTTAACGCACCATGGCTGAATACATGTTCAAAATCAGCAAAGGCGGCAAATTGCTGATGACAGGATGCGCAGGCTGTTTGCCCGTCCCCTGCAATTCTGCCATCGTAAAACAGTCGCTTACCCAGCTCAAAGCCGTCTTTTGTAACAGGATTGTTTTTAAAATCATATACCGGTGCTGGAAAGCCGGGAGGAATCCTCTGCTTGAAAAAAACGGCGCCGGGGTCCATAAATGCAAGCTGGCTGCCGGTCAGCAGCAATAAAACAGCCGTTACTATTTTGAGGATCCCGTTTTTCATTGCGTACCGATATCTTTTATGGCAAACATGGTCTGATAATTTTCAGAAAAATCTTTTGCCAGCTTTCCCGTGGTTGTACATGACGGATAAGCCGCTATGGATAATGGATGAACTCCGTCAAACCATTTATTGACATCAACGGTTATGTGGAGAAATGTTTCCCTGGAAAGAATAGCTTTCTCCGGAAACGGCAGTGATATTTTATTCAAAACACTGTGCCCTCCGCTGTATCCTCCGATATGATATTCAAACATGCGATGTTGGAGCGGGGATGCCGGGGATCTTCCTTCCAGCTTTGCCATGATATACCCCGACTGCCAGGTCCAGAACATTCCATTCAGCGGGTCGAGTACGCCCGACTGTGCGCCGCTGACATTTTTGATGCTGTCCACGCCTACCAGGAAAGACAGCCGGTGATATTTTCCCTGTGGCAGTTCCACTGTAATGCTTTGCGAGGTTTCATCTCCTTCTTTTATGAGAAAATAGCGGTCCTTTACCAGGTGGCCTTTTCCCGTGATGGTGTCTTTAAATTCAATCCCGCTTATGTAATACCTGAATTTACTGACAGAGAAAGATTCGCTGAAGCTGTTGGTATAAACCTTGTCAAGCTCCAACGGTTGCGTTCCTGCTGTGTGTTCAAACAACAGTGTCACGGATATGGTATGTTGCCCATAGACCTTTCCGGCTCCAGGCGGCGTAAACAATACAACCAGCCCAAACAGCAGATGAAGAAGCAGGGATGGTAATGCAGCAGCCATATTCACAATGTTGAAGCCGGCTATAAAATTATTGATAATTACGGGTATAACAGAGATGCGGCTGTTAATATGTGGTAATTAAAAGGAGAAAATTCCAGAGGCGGGTCTGCCATGGCGAATCAGGAATGGTTCTGGTTACAATAAAAAACCTGTTTCCCATTAAATTTCTTTCGCTTCTTACACGGATCATAAAATTTGGATTTTGCATATTAATTTGCACGATAATTTATCACCAGCATGAGCCACCGGTCGAAATATTCCCGCAACCCCTATATATTCATGCTGCAGGTTTGCTGGCAATACGCCGGCCCGTTACGTTTTCAGTATATTATTATTTATACCGCTTTTGCCTTAAGTAATCTTACGCAGGCGGCCTTACCCGTCCTTTGGGGTACCTATATCAATGATCTCCAGCAAAACGGTGCCAATGCTTTGCAGCGCACCTGGATATACGGTCTCGTGTACCTGGGCGTAAAGCTGGCGGACTGGGCGCTGCATGGTCCGGCAAGGATCGTTGAGCGGAAGCTGGCTTTTTTTATCGCCAGGAGCTTTATGGATGAATATTACCATAAGGTATTACAGCTTCCTGTGAAGTGGCAACAGGATCATCATTCGGGGGAGATCATCAATCGTATCCGGAAGGCCTATGAATCTATCCGGAATTTTTATGAAAGGGGCTTTGAATACGTTCATACACTTTCAAAATTTGTTTTTTCATTTGCAGCGATGCTTTACTTTTCACCGGTCTTTGGCGGAGTGGCGGTGATCATGGGCATCCTGGTTGTATTTACCATCCTGCAGTTTGACAAGCCTTATATCAGGACCCTGGAGGAAGTAAATGAAAAAGAACATACTGTTTCATCAGCCTTATTCGACAGCCTGTCCAATGTTATTACTGTAATTACACTCAGGCTGCAGGAAAGGCTTCAGAAAACATTGCTTGCCCGCATCATGACCGTTTGGCCGCCCTTTCGCCGGAATGTAGCCATCAACGAGTGGAAGTGGTTTGTAGTAGATATGCTGGTGGCCATGATATACGTGGTGATACTGGTAGGATATGTGTGGCAAAACTGGGTTCCCGGAGAAGTGGTGCTATTGGGCGGACTGGTTACGCTGATGGGGTATGTGGAACGTTTTACCAGTGTGTTCCACAATGTTGCCTATCTGTATACCGATGTAGTGAAGGACGCGACCAATGTCCGTACAGCCTTCATCATACCCGAAGCATATGCACAGCACCATCTGCCGGATACGGATAAACGCCTGCCTGCGGGTTGGCAGGCGCTGCAGGTATCCAACCTGAATTTTTCCCATAAGGGAAATGAAGAGTTTCTATCCGGAGACTTTATTCCGGCCGGACTAAAGCAGGTGAAACTGCAGTTACCACGTCATAAACGGATTGCGCTGGTGGGGGAGAGCGGAAGCGGGAAAAGTACGTTGCTCGCTGTTTTGCGGGGATTATATCCTGCCACGGAGGGAACAGAAGTAAGAGCGGATGGTATTTTACAGGAGGAAGGACTAAGCAGGATTGCAGCAACGGTAACGCTTTTTCCGCAGGAGCCGGAAATATTTGAAAATACCATCGAGTACAATATCACGTTAGGATTGCCGTATACCCGGGATGAAATAGAACGCATTTGTAAAAAGGTACGGTTTGATGAAGTGCTCCGGCTCCTGCCCAAAGGACTGGAAAGTAATATTGCGGAAAAAGGAGTAAACCTTTCAGGAGGACAAAAGCAACGGCTGGCATTGGCAAGGGGCGTGCTGGCAGCAAAAGAAAGCGAGATCGTGCTGCTCGACGAGCCTACCAGCAGCATTGACCCCAAAACAGAGATGCTGATATATGAACAGTTATTTGAGGAGTGCAGCAACAAGGTGGTAGTCTCCGCGTTACACCGCCTGCACCTGTTACGGCATTTCGATTATATCTATGTTATGGATAGAGGAAGGGTAGTGAGCGAAGGCAGTCTTTCGTACCTTTTGGAAAACAGTCCTGACTTTATAGAGTTGTGGAAACATCAGCAGGTATCCTGATCACCTTTTAGGATGTACGGGACAATGTATTGAAATGCTCCCTGTTCTTTAAATCCTGTCCTGATCCATTCTGTTTATCTGCAATCCCGGTTACGGCAAAGATATTTGTATTTAAAATTTTGCACATATTTTAATGTGTTTGTTCATAGCTTATTACAAATTCATTTTTCCTGTTTGTGCTTTTTTTAACATGCTGCGGGGTATGCTGTGGCATGTTAATTGGAAAATAACAGGTCAGAAGCTTCTGAAAAGATTAAACGTTCACAAACTAAAAATATAAGTTATGAGACCAGTAACAGAAAGTTTTGAAATAGTATCAGGTAACAATATATACAGTGTAAAGGCAACAAAATATTTGAACGGCATTGATGAAAAAAGATACAGGGTATGCCTTAATGATAACCCGGTTTGTGTGTTCGGGTGGAATGAGGATTTACACACTTACAGGCTGATGTTTGACGTGCGCAATCCGCAGATGCCGGAAGGACTGGAATCTGCGATAGGTAAAAGGTTATGCGATATGGAAGCTATAAAAGAAGCCGCTTAACAACACCTGTTACATGTTAAACAGCAGCTATTCGTATCAAGCTGGCCTTGCAAAGAACACGTCGCATACCGATGTGTTCTTTGCTTTTAGGGAACGTCA
>CAKSVK010000070.1 GCA_934502905.1 uncultured Chitinophagaceae bacterium | reverse complement strand
TGATCCTGCTGTATATTAAAGATGAGGTCAGCTTTGACAGGTTTCATAACGATGTAGACAACATATATCGTATTGCTTCTAAAAATAAACGCGAAGGGAACGAATTTGTAAGCGGTGTTACGGGTTTTTTACAGGGACCCAGGTTTGTGGAAAATGTGCCGGGATTGACTACCTATGTGCGCTTGCAAGGTGGGTATCATGATATTAAAACCGGAAATGATATCCAGGGAAAAGAGACATTGATAGCAGATGCTGCTTTTTTTTCTATGTTCAGCTTCCCTTTGTTATATGGAGATGCAAAAACATGCCTGACAGATCCCGGTTCGGTGGTGCTTTCTGAAGATGAGGCTAAAAGGCAGTTTGGCACTACAGATGTTACTGGTAAAACCGTGCTTGTAAAGCTGGATTCCGCTTTCACGCCGCTTAAGGTTACGGCGGTGGCAAAAAGAATTCCTCAAAACTCTTCTATACAGTTTGATATCCTGCTACCGCTCCGTCCGTCGAAGGAAGATACCCAGAACAATGAGAACTGGTTCAACTTTTTCCTGAACACTTTTGTGAAAGTACAGCCCAACGCCAACCTGCAGCAGATTGAAGAAAATATGCAGCGCTTTTATATGCAGGATGCTAAACAAGCCTTTACAATATTGGACGAAAAATACGGAGACGGTAATGGGTCGATGGGCTCCTACTTCTTACAGCCTTTTACTGATATGCATATGAACCCCCGGTTGTCAACGGTGAACGGGTTGAAACATGGAAGTAATCCTACGTACGCTTATATACTGTCGGGCATTGCATTGTTCGTGCTGGTCATCGCATGCATCAATTTTGTAAACCTTACCGTTGCCAGGTCTGTAAAAAGAGCCAAAGAAATAGGTATCCGAAAGGTGGTAGGCGGAGAAAGAAAACAATTGATCTTCCAGTTTTTGAGTGAGTCGTTCCTGCTTTGCCTCCTGGCGTTTACACTGGCCCTGCTGTTGGTGTTCCTTATTTTACCATTGTTCAATGATCTTGCCAATAAGGCCTTATCCTTTTCCTAT
The DNA here is from genome assembly GCA_934502905.1 of uncultured Chitinophagaceae bacterium. Taxonomy (GTDB): domain Bacteria; phylum Bacteroidota; class Bacteroidia; order Chitinophagales; family Chitinophagaceae; genus Agriterribacter. The sequence continues at coordinate 16,377 of CAKSVK010000070.1, read as the reverse complement.
CTTTTTGATGCAACGCTGGTGGGAAGCTATATTCTGTTGTTCGTCCTTACCGGGTTGCTGGCCGGCTTTTACCCTGCATTGGTTTTATCGGGGTATAGTCCTGTGAAGACGCTTTACAGCCGTTTCTCTATCGGGGGAAAAAACTATTTGCAGAAATCGCTGGTCGTATTGCAGTTTTCATTGGCATCCTTTCTCATTATTGCCACGTTTACTATTTACGCCCAGTTTAATTATCTAACCAAAAAGGACCTGGGGTATGATGACAGCAATGTTATACAATTGAATAAGGACAGGATCCGGCATGATGAAGCAGCATTGTTTAAAGCGGAGCTATTGAAAAACCCTGATATTGTTGAAGTGACAGCAAAAAATGGCGGAGGGTGGATCACTTTGGCAAAAACCGCCAGGGATTCCAGCCTGCAGTTCGACTACGAAACAATAGACGAAGCTTATATCCCTATGCTGAAGATCCCGGTTGTGGCAGGCCGGAATTTTTCAAAACAATTTCCCGGCGACGCCACCGGCTCTATCCTGGTAAATGAAGCGTTTGTAAAAAAGGCTGGCTGGACGAACCCGGTAGGAGAAACCATGAACTTTTTTTACAATAATGAAGTATATACGGTGATAGGCGTCGTGAAAGATTACCACAGCAGGTCGTTGACGGAAAAGATAGGACCGCAGCTTTTTACGATGAAGCCGGATAACCTGTACGGTCAATACCTGTTAAAAATAAAGCCGGGTGCAGCTTCAGGGGTGCTGCCTTTTATACAGGAGACTTTCAGGAAGTTTTACCCGTTAAGCCCCTATAACTATGTATTCAAGGACCAGGAAAAGCTGAATACTTACGCGCAGGAAGCAAAATGGAAGCAGATAATTTTATTCGGCGCAGTGTTAACCATATTTATTTCCTGCATAGGTCTTTTTGGACTGTCGGTGTTGGCAGCACAGAAACGTACGAAGGAAATCGGTATCCGGAAAGTGTTGGGCGCCTCTGTAAATGGTATTGTAGCTATTTTGTCAAAAGACTTCCTGAAGCTGGTGATCATTGCATTGGTGATTGCCGTTCCTGCCGCATGGTCAGTATCTAATAAATGGCTGGAGAACTATCCTTACAGGGCGACCATCGGGTGGCAGATGTTTGCAATGGCTGGTATATTGGTGATATTGGTGGCGCTTGTTACGGTCAGCTTCCAGGCAATAAAGGCAGCATGGGGTAATCCTGTGGAGGCGCTGCGAACGGAGTAGCCCTCCTCTCGAAGGGGGACTTAGTTCAGAATATGTTGATGAAATGCGAGTTGGGGAATGTGGATATGAAAATGTAGAAATGCAAAGTCTGGATTTATGCTATAGACGATGTGGTAGATATAAAGTTTGGAATTGTCATATAGTACCGTCCTTCTCCACTGCGGGGAGAAGGATAAGAGGATGAGGCTGATGTGGTGATGTATAGTTTGAATTTATTTTATAGTGCCGTCTCTCTCCGCGGTGGGGAGAAGTATAAGAGGAGGGTGAGGCTGAATCAGTAATAAAAATTGCATGTATGTTTAAAAACTATTTAAAAACAGCCTGGCGGAACATCCGGAAGAATAAGCTGTTTTCTTTCATCAACATTCGGGGATTATCGATTGGGATCGCCACCTTTTTTGTCATCAAGCTCTACGTGCAGGATGAATTAAGCTATGATCGTTTTAATAAAAATGCAGACAATATTGTACGGGTGATTTTTCAGGCGAGCATGGGTGGTGGCAAAATAAACGAAAGCGTTGCGATGCCGCCCGTGGCCCAAACCATGAAAAGAGATTTTTCTGAAGTAGTGGATGCCACCAGGCTGCTTGATTACGGCAGATCAAAAATACTGTATAAAGACAAGGTTTTTAAAGATGATCGCTTTGCATTTGCCGACTCTAATTTTTTAAACATTTTTACCTTGCCTGTCATTGAAGGCGACGCGGCTATTGCGTTGGTAAAACCGCATTCAGTGGTCATCACAAAGTCAACAGCAAAAAAATATTTTGGAGAGGAAAATGCTATTGGCAAAACCATTATCGTTACTGCGGATAATAACCAGCCCTATGTGGTAACCGGTGTTATTAAAGATGTGCCGCGCAACTCTCATTTTCAGTTTGATATGTTTGGTTCAGCAACTGGCTTGGGAGATGCCAATTCGGATACCTGGATGTCTGGTGGTTACCACACTTATCTTTTACTGAAACCCGGAACGGATATCAAAAAAATGGAAGCCAGGTTCCCGGAGATGGTGAAGAAATATATGGGGCCTCAAATTCAGCAACATATGGGTTTGAGCCTTGAACAATTCATTAGCAAAGGAAATTCACTGGGTTTTATATTACAACCATTAACCGATATACATCTTAACTCTTATACCACTACAGAGTTTGAGCCTGGAGGCAATAAAATGTATGTATATATTTTTTCGGGGGTAGCTATTTTCATGCTGATTGTTGCCTGCATCAATTTTGTCAATCTGTCTACGGCGGGCGCTTCCAAAAGAGCAAAAGAAGTCGGTGTAAGAAAAGTGGCGGGCTCAGGAAGATTTGATCTTATTAAGCAATTTCTGTCGGAGTCCGTTGTTATTTCTTTGTTTGCAATGATAATAGCATTTGGTTTGGTAAGTATAGCATTGCCATCATTTAATGCTGTTGCAGGTAAGCAATTGATGTTTGATGCAAAACCTATTCTTGCCTTTATCGGACTGGGTTTTGCTGTGGGGGTTATAGCCGGTATTTATCCTGCTTTTTATTTGTCTGCGTTTAAACCGATTGCTGTATTAAAAGGTAAGCGTACAGCCGGGAGTAAAAATTTCGGTTTAAGGAGTGCTTTGGTGATATTTCAGTTCTTTATTTCCGTCACGTTAATTGTTGGAACGATCGTGGTATATCAGCAGATGAAATATATCCGTAATAAAGATCTGGGTTTTAGCAAGGAACAACTTATCACGATACCCAATTCTTATGTTTTGGGAAAAAATGAACAGGCATTTAAGCAGGAAATGTTGAATGACCCACGGATAGTCAGTGCCACTGTTTCATGGTATAAACCGGCAGGTCCCAGTGCTTATAATAATGGGTTGGCCTATCCCCGGAACAATAGCAATCTGGTAGTAAACGGCGTGGATTATCATGTGGATGAGCAATATATACCTACCATGGGTATGCAGATAGTAAATGGTAGAAATTTTTCTGCAGCATTCGGCACAGATTCTTCTGCCATTATTTTAAACGAAACGGCAGCTTTGGCATTTGGTTGGAATAGTTCAACGGCAGTTGGAAAAACGGTGATCAGGCAAAACAGCACAAAAGGTAATAATGTTGCTTTTCATGTAATTGGTGTTGTTAAGAATTTTAATTTTAAATCCCTTCATGAAGCAATCAGTCCATTGTATATGACCTTAGAACCGGAAAGTGGGTTGATCTTTAAAATTAAAACGGATGATGTCGCCGACTTACTGGCTATGATGAAAAAGCAATGGAGCAGCTATACGGTTGAAGAACCATTTGAATATGCTTTCCTGGATGATCTTTTTAATAAAACCTATGAAACAGAGCAAAAAACAGGCGCTATACTTAATATCTTTTCCATGCTAACAATTTTTGTTGGCTGTCTTGGATTGTTTGGGCTTGTAACATTTACCGCCGAACAACGAACTAAAGAAATAGGTGTTCGAAAAGTATTAGGTGCAAGCGCCGCACAAATTACCCAGATGCTTTCTAAGGAATTTTTAAAACTGATTTTAATTGCTTCGATTATTGCGTTTCCTGTTTCGTGGTGGGGCATGAACAAATGGCTCGAGAGTTTTGCTTACAGGATTGATATTAGCTGGTGGGTATTTGTGGTGGCGGCAGCTTTTGCTTTATTGATAGCATTAATTACAGTCAGTTTCCAGTCCATAAAAGCGGCGATAGCAAATCCTGTAAAAGCGTTGAGGATGGAATAGATAATTTGAAAATGTGGAAATGTTTGTCTGGCTCTGTTCTGTGGCTGATGTGGCAGGTATATAGTGTAGAATTATGCTGCAGTGCCGTCTCTCTCCACGGCGGGGAGAGGCTAAAATCGTAAACCAGCAATATAAATCACCAAACAGGTTATGTTTATAAATTTTTTCAAAATTGCTTTTAGAAATCTTTCCAAACATAAGGTTACTTCTTTTATCAACCTGTTTGGGCTTACGGTAGGGCTGACCAGTTGCTTATTGATCACGATCTATATTTTAAATGAGATCAGCTACGATAAATGGAACACTAAAGCGGATCATATCTACCGGGTCGCCAGGATTTTTAAAACAAGTGACGGCGCAAAATCGCTGGAACTGGGTACGGTGTCACCGCCCTTCGGGTACTATTTCCCCTCAGAGTTCCCGGAAATAGAAAATATGACAAGGTTGTTTGGTATTGGTACCGTTCCTATGAAGTACCAGGAAAAAATCTTCAGTGAAAAAAATGCTTTTTTTGCCGACGAAAATGTGTTTGATATGTTTCCGGTAGAGATCGTAAAAGGTAATCAGGCAACTGCGCTGAGGGATCCTTACACTGTTATGCTTTCGGAAGAGGTAGCAAAAAAATATTTCGGTGATGAAGATCCTATTGACAGGGTCATCCGTGTCAACAGCCAGGCAGACGCTAAGGTAACAGGCATATATAAGTCGTTTCCTTCCAACTCACATATTCACCCTGAGATAATGGTTTCATTCAATACATTGAAAGATTCTACAGTATATGGTGAAAAGCAGCTCCGGACAAACTGGGGGAACAATTCTTTTTTTACTTACCTGCAATTGCCCGAAAATTATGATCCCAAAACTTTGGAACAAAAGTTCCCGGATTTTCTGGATAAGCATATGGCAAACGAGTATGGTGGCAGCAAACCTTCTGCGCTCACTTCGTTATATCTGCAGAAGCTGACAGATATACACCTGTATTCGCATACGGATGCGGAAGCGGAGCCCAACGGCGATATTAAACGGGTATATATCTTCTCCGTTATAGCGCTGTTTATATTGCTGATAGCCTGTATTAATTATATGAACCTTTCTACTGCCCGGTCTACGTTGCGGGCTAAAGAAATAGGTATCCGTAAAGTAGTCGGAGCCGGAAGGTGGGAATTGAGGGGTCAATTTCTCAGTGAATCCTTACTGATGTGTTTAATAGCTGCTGTCCTGGCGTTGTTGCTTACCTGGCTTGCGATTCCGTGGCTGAATAAGGTGTCGGGGCAGACACTTTCTTTTGAAGCATTATTCCAGCCAAATGTGCTTTTTCCATTGGTCGCAACGCCGTTTATCGTCGGTTTAATCTCGGGTTTATATCCTGCAATGTATATGTCATCTTTTCAACCAGTTAAAACATTAAAAGGTTTATTTAAGGCTGGTGGTACCAATATCTCTTTACGGAAAGTGCTGGTGGTTTCCCAGTTTTCCATCGGTATTGTGTTAATAATTACAACCATCATTGTATTACAGCAGCTTCATTATATTCATAATAAGACTTTGGGGTACGATAAAGAGCAGGTGGTAATATTTCCCTATACTTTCGAAGTCGGCAGTCATTATGAATCATTCCGGGCAGAATTGTTGCAAAGCCGCTACTTTAAAAATGTAGCCCGTTCCTCCCGTATACCCACTGGCCGGTTGCTGGATAATATGGGAGCGTCGGCATTAAGTGGAGATTCGCTTAAGCCGGTCACCAGCGATATTAAATATGTGAATTGTGACTATGAATTTGCCAACACTTTTAATATTAGCCTGGCTGCCGGCCGGTTTTTTTCAAAAACGTATGGAGCGGATAGTACCAATTTTGTAATTAATCATGCTGCTGTACGAAGTATCGGCTGGAAGTCCGATGAAGATGCTATTGGTAAAGATTTCAGCTATGGTGGTATCAGAGGGCATGTTGTGGGTGTTGTCAATGATTTTCATTTTGAGTCCATGCACCAGTCCATTGCACCCATGGTATTCCTTTTGCGACCATCTTATCGTCGCCTGGCGGTTAAACTAACCGGAAATACACCAACAGCCATGGAGGCTCTGGCGCAAATCTGGCGTAAGTTCTTTCCGGAATCGCCTTTCGACTATACCTTTTTAGATGAAAGTTTTGATAGGTTATATGAGTCAGAACAGAGGCAGGCGAGCATTTTTACCTCCTTTTCGGTAATCGCGATTTGTATTGCCTGCCTGGGACTGTTCGGGTTGTCCACATTCGCAGTATCCCAGCGGATAAAGGAAATAGGTGTGCGTAAGGTGCTTGGCGCAAGCGTAAATGGATTGGTATTATTGCTGGCAAAAGATTTTTTGAAGCTGGTGATCATCGCTGCTATGATCGCGTTTCCATTGGCCTGGTATGTTATGAGCAAATGGTTGGCCGGTTTTGAATACCGGGTATCTATACACTGGTGGGTATTCCTGTTATCAGGACTGCTGGCGGCATTGGTGGCTTTTATTACGATCGGTTTCCACGCGGTTAAAGCGGCGCTGGCAAACCCGGTCGTAGCATTACGAAGCGAATAGCGAAGTAATGCAGAGGTCCCAATGAATTGAAGCGCGCATCGGGATGAAGACGTTAAGGGCAGAATAGATAATTGAGAATTTGAAAATGTGGAAATGATTATATGGAGTTGTTTTACAGTTGATGTGGAAGAACTAAAAGATTGGAATTGTTCTATAGCATCGTCCCTCTCCGCTGCGGGGAGGGGGATAAGAGCTTGCCCGCCGTGGTGGGGGTGAGGCTAAATCAGCAATCAAAATTGTATCTATGTTCAAAAACTATTTTAAAACGGCATGGCGGAATCTTCTCAGAAACAGGGGATTTTCTATAATCAATATTTTTGGACTGACTATTGGGATGGCTTCTGCTGTTTTCATTTTATTGTGGGTATATGATGAGCTCACTTACGACCGGTTCCAAAAAAATTACAATACTATATACCAGGTTATCGCTAACAGGGATTTCAAAAACCAGGTATTTACCGACAGGAATATGGTATTGCCGCTTGCAAGTGAACTTGAAAACAGTTCTCCGCAAATAAAGCATGCTGTTATTACCACCCACCAGCAACAAAATTTGTTGGCATACAACAATAATAAGGTAAAGAAATCAGGTTATGTAGTAAGCGAGCATTTTTTTGATATTTTCTCCTGGCAGTTTGTTAAAGGCAATGCTACAACAGCATTAAAGGATCCCAATTCCATTGTTCTTTCGGAAAATGCCGCAACAGTATTTTTTGGAAATGAAGATCCTCTTCAAAAGGTTTTAACGGTTGATAATAACAGGACTGTAAAAGTAAGCGCGGTAGTCAAAAATCCGTCTGGCAATTCTACTTTTCAATTTGACTGGATCATGCCCTTTAATTACGATGACCCCGGCACCAGGGCTTCCATGAATGAATGGACCAATTCTTCATGGAACGTTTTTATACAAACAACGCCAAAAGCAGATACTGCCTTGTTGAATGAGCATATTACTAAGATTAAAAGAGCGCATGGTAATGACGACATCAGCAGTTATTTTGTTTTCCCAATGGATCACTGGCGCTTATACAGTGATTTTGATAATGGAAAAAATATTGGCGGGCTAATTGAGCATGTGCGGTTGTTTTCCGTTATTGCCATCATTATCCTCCTGGTAGCATGTATTAATTTTATGAACCTCTCAACAGCAAGAAGTGAAAAGCGTGCAAAAGAAGTGGGTATCAGGAAAACACTGGGCTCGGGTAAAAAGCAGTTAATGATACAGTTTTTTTGTGAGTCGCTGATTTTAACTTTTATGGCGTTTGTGCTGGCTATAGGGGTAGTTGTTTTACTGCTACCTGCGTTTAATATAATGGTCGAAAAACAGCTTTCTTTAAATATACTGCAGCCTGTGTTTTGGATGATGGCAGTTGGGATTATTCTGTTTACGGCCTTTGTTGCAGGTAGTTACCCTTCACTGCATTTATCGTCTTTTAATCCGGTAAAAGTACTGAAAGGGACCGGTATTTCCGGAAAACAAACGGTATTGCCGAGGCATGTGATGGTTACTTTGCAGTTTGTGATATCCATTTTATTAATATCGGCTACCATTATTGTTTACCAGCAGATACAACATGTAAAACACAGGGATATTGGATATAATCCCAATAATCTTCTAATGGTTCCCTCTTCGCCGGATACCGATAAAAATTTTATTGCCATAAAAAATGACCTGCTTGCATCAGGAATAATAACCGGTGTTACCAGGACTTCTTCTCCTATTACAGAGATATGGTGGAATACCGGTGCGCCGGATTATGAAGGCAAACCGGCAAACGCACAAATAATTATGGGTGGGCTGGCAACGGATGTTGACTTTGCGAAGGTGATGGGTGTAAAAATGTTAGAAGGGCACGATTTTACAGGAACACCTGTTGATTCTGCTTCAATGATCCTGAATAAAGCTGCTGTAGATGCAATGAAGCTTACAAACCCGCTGGGTATGCAAATGCGTTATGGAAGAAACACATATACGGTAGTAGGCGTAACAGACAATGTAATTATGACTTCTCCGTACGAGCCACCTTATCCTATGCTGATGGTTTTTGACGGTAATAACTCAAGCATGAATACCATGCGCATAAAATCGGACATTCCTGTGCAAAAGGCTATTTCCCTTCTGGAAACAGTATTTAAAAAATATAATCCATCGCAGCCTTTTGAATACCAGTTTGTAGACCAGGAGTTTCAGAAAAAATTTGTTACCGAAGAACTGATAGGTAATCTTGCCAGAATATTTTCCGTGCTGGCAATATTTATCTGCTGTCTCGGACTTGCAGGCCTGGCATCCTTTACCATAGAAAAGCGATTCCGTGAAATTGGTGTGCGTAAGGTACTGGGGGCAACTGTTCAGCAGTTGCTTATACTGATATCAAAAGAATTTTTAAAGCTTGTGATAATCGCATTTGTAATTGCGGTGCCGCTTACCTACTGGTTAATGAGCAAATGGCTTGACAAATACAATTACCATATTCATATTGATGTTTGGGTTTTTATTATTGTAGGAATAGCTATGTTCATTTTGGCATTGGTGATAGTGGGTTTAAATACTATAAGGGCTGCTACGTCCAATCCGGTAAAGAGCTTGAGGACGGAATAACCCTCATCCCGCAGGGGGCGGGCACTCAAATTCAAGGACGGTTTATAAAATGAAGAAGGAGAGTTGGGGATGTAGAAATGGGAGAGCGCATATGTGGATTTGTACTATAGAGGATGTGATCGATATGTAGCTGGGAATTGTTCAACAGCACCGTCCCTTTCCATAGAGGGAGAGGGAAAGAGGGTGAGGCTGGAAATGTGAAAGTGTGAGAATATGAAAACAGGAAACGTTCTGTTTGGATGTGTGTTGATGATGATGTGGAAGAACTAAAAGATTGGAATTATTCTATAGTACCGTTTCTCTCTGCAGCAGGGAGAGGGATAAGAGGGTGAGGCTGATACGGTAGGTATGAAGTTAAGGAGTGTTTATTGCGCCGTCATTCTCTGAGGGAAAGGAGAGGGGGTTGAAGTGATAGGTATGTAGCCTGGGTTTGTTCTGCGCACCGCCACCTCGCCTGGCATCGAACCTTGAGAGGAGAGAAAGAAGAAGGGCGAGGTCAATCAAAAATCAGTAAATCAAAAATCAGCGATTGCATTTTATGTTTGGAAACTACTTAAAGGCAGCATGGAGAAACCTTGTAAAAAACAAGGTATATTCCTTTATTAATATAGCAGGGCTGGCGGCAGGTATGGCGGTGGCTATGATCATTGGTTTATGGATGTACGATGAGCTGAGCGCAAACGATCACTTTGAAAATAAAGATCACCTGTACAGGGTGATGATGTACCAGACAAATGAGGGCAGGCGTGGCGCACAGCGGGCTTTACCTTTTCCGTTGGCGGCTGAACTGAAGGCGAAATATCCTGATTTTAAATTCGTAGCGCTCTGCGATTGGGGTGGCAACAAATCCTCGTTGATGTATGGTGATAAGAAGATATCCCGGTTGGGACATTACATAGGAGAAGATGCCGTTGATATGTTTTCACTGAATGTATTGAAAGGTAATAAGAACCCGCTATTGGACCCGTACTCGATTGTATTGACGGATGAAACGGCCGGGGCGCTGTTTGGTAAGGAAGATCCGGTCGGAAAGATGATCAGGCTCGATAATACAACTACCTTAAAAGTAACGGCAGTGGTTCCTGTTCAGCCACAAAACAGCTCTCTGCGTTTTGATTATCTCCTTCCCATAAAACTGGTCGAAACGTATGACTATGTAAAGCTTTACCACAAAGAGAATTGGGCGAATAATTCGTGGCAGGTATTTGTGCAGTTGAATAATAGTGTGAGTGAAAAGGAAATAAACAGGAAGATAAAAGATGTGATGTTATCACATTTTAACGATGAAAATACATTGAATAGTGTTAAACCCGAACTGTTTGTTCATCCTGTGAAGAAGTGGAGACTGTACAATGTATTTGAAGACGGAGTGAACAAAGGCGGGTTCATAAAATACGTTCGGCTTTTTGGTGTATTGGGTATTGTTGTTTTATTGATAGCGTGCATCAATTTTATGAACCTAAGCACTGCCCGCTCGGAAAAGAGGGCGCGGGAAGTAGGGGTGCGTAAAGCAGTTGGATCAGGGAGAGGGAGCCTGATAAAACAGTTTTTAACCGAATCTGTGCTGGTAGCATTTGTTGCATTCTTGCTGGCGCTCCTGTTAGTTACATTGAGTCTTCCTTTTTTTAACAGGCTTACTGAAAAGGAAATGACACTCCAGGTCGCCAGTCCGCTGTTTTGGTGTGTGATGCTCCTGTTTACTGTTGTCACAGGTTTTCTGGCCGGCAGTTATCCCGCATTATATCTTTCCTCTTTCAATCCGGTCCGTGTATTGAAAGGGGACCTTAAAGCAGGAAGGGGCAGTTCCCTTCCCCGTAAAATATTGGTGGTTACTCAGTTTGCCTGTTCCGTGGTATTAATGATGGGAACCATTGTCATATACCAGCAGATCCAGTTTGGGAAAAATCAACCGGTTGGGTATGACAGTAAAGGCCTGATCAGTATAAATTGGTCGCCGGATATTGCTAAAAACCTTGAATCGCTCAGGCACGAGTTGCTGGGCACAGGAGCAGTACTTTCAGTAAGCCAAAGCAACTCATTGCCTACACAGGTTTACAGCAGAAATGATGGATGGGAGTGGAAAAACAGTCAGCCTTTAGATAAAACGGTGGGCTTCTCTACTATTGTAACCACATATGATTACATTAAAACGATGGGGATAAAGATGATTGACGGAAGAGATTTCTCCAGGGATTTTTCGGATTCCAATTCTGTGATATTAAATGAAGCAGCAGTAAAACGCATGGGGTTGGACCATCCCGTAGGAGAGATGGTAAAATGGTATGGAAGACCGTTGACGGTGGTTGGCGTCATACCTGATATCCAAATGGAATCACCCTTCCATCCCATATCCCCGGCTACCATAGTGTTTGATAAAGGGTGGGTAAGCTATTTGCTGGTACGTTTAAATCCTGCCATGTCTGCATCCAGGGTCCTCAGCCTTATACAACCGGTTTTTGAACGTTTTAATCCGGCCTCCCCGTTTGAATACCATTTTGCTGATGAAGATTATGCTCAGAAGTTCAACTATGAAGAATTAGCAGGCAATCTGGCAGCTGTGATAGCGGTATTGGCGATTTTTATTTCCTGCCTCGGGTTATTTGGTTTGGCGTCTTTTACAGCGGAGCAGCGGGTGAAAGAAATTGGAGTACGAAAAGTGCTCGGAGCAAGCGTGCTGAGCCTGTGGCAGCTGTTATCCAGGGATTTTATTCTGCTGGTGATCATTGCCTGTGCGATAGCAATACCGGTTGCTCATTATGCCATGAACGAATGGTTGAAGAATTATGAATATAAAATAGATATCGGTATCGGTGTGATGACGATGGTGGTATTGGCCTCGTTGTTGATTACACTGATCACTGTTAGTTTCCAGTCCGTTAAAGCGGCGCTGGCAAACCCGGTGAAGTCGCTGCGAACGGAATAGCCCCTCACCTCCGCCCCGCAGGGGAGAGGGGTGCCTTAGTGCAAAGAGGGTTTATAAAATGTAACCGGGAAACTTGAAAAATGTGGAAATGTAGAAATGCGATGATGTGGAAAAGTTTGTCTGGGTTTGTTTTGTAGATGAAGTGGTAGACGTGTAGTTTGGCTTTGTTCTATGGCTGATGTGGTAGGTATATAGTTTAGATTTTTTCTATAGCACCGTCTCTCTCCGCAGCTAGAGGGATAAGAGCTTGCCCGCCGTGGTGGGGATGAGGCTAATAAATCGGCAATCAAAATTGTATCTATGTTCAAAAACTATTTTAAAACGGCATGGCGGAATCTATGGAAGAATAAATTCTATACAGGTATCAATATGCTGGGTTTGGCTACAGGACTTACCACTGCTATCTTATTGATGTTATGGATACAGGATGAAAAAGGTTTTGACAGATTTTATAAAGATTATGAACGGATCTATCATCTCAGCGCTCATTTTGATGTAGGTGGAAAACCACAGGTGTGGACAGGTGTGCCGGGACCTTTATCCGTTTACGCCCGTTCCGTACCACAGATTGAGTCAGCCGTTCGCATCAAAGATGACTGGGGAGTCTCTCTGCGGCGGCCGGATAACAAGCAGCCTGTCAGTGACCTGCATACCGCGTTTGTTGACAGCAGTTTTTTTTCAATATTCGATGTAAAAATTCTTTCCGGTAATGAGCAAAATATCCTGCCCGATATTAACTCTGTATTGCTGACGAAGTCTACTGCAAAAAAGATCTTTGGTACAGACGATGCGACAGGCAAGATTGTGATGCAGGATTCAATGCAGTTTATGGTATCCGGTATCCTGGAAGATTTTCCGCTTAATTCTTCTTTGCGTTTTGATGCGCTGTTCCCCATGAGCAGGTATGCAAAAATGTTTACCGGTTGGGGAGGAAACGGTGATTGGAAGACAATAGATGAAGATCTGGGTAACTATGCATTCAACACATTTGTGAAGCTGCAGCCTGGTACGGACGCAACAGGTATTGGAAGTGCCCTGAGCCAGAAATATAAAGATGTGCGGAATGGCACAAGCCAGACAATATTTATGCTTCAACCGCTGGCGGATATGCATTTGATTTCGGCAGACGGAAACAAATCCGCTTTACGGATGGTACAGGTATTCAGCGTTATCACCATCTTATTACTGGTAATTGCAGCCATCAACTATGTAAACCTTTCCACGGCTAGGGCAATGTCCAGGGCAAAAGAGGTAAGCATGCGAAAAATAGTGGGGGCATCGAAAGCACAGTTGTTTTTTCAGTTTGCGACGGAAACTATGGTGATATTTCTCATTGCCGGGGTGGCAGCATTATTGTTTACCTGGTTGCTGGTGCCCGCATACAATAACATTTCCGGTAAATCGATCGTTTTTTCGCTGGCAAATCCCATTGTCTGGTTGTTAATAACCGCTGCTATAATTGGAACACTTATGCTGGCTTCAATATATCCGGCGTTGCATCTGTCATCCTTCAAACCTATTCAATCACTGAAGGGAAAGATCAATCAATCTGTATCCAATATCCTGTTGCGTAAAATACTGGTCATATTTCAGTTTACCATATCAGTAATGTTGATTATCTGTACGCTGGTAATCAGCGGGCAAATAAAATATATAAGGACGATGAACCCGGGTTATGATAAAGAGCATGTGTTTGTCGTACAGCTAAACGGGGATGCTGTGAACCATGCGGATGTCATTAAAAAAGAGCTGTCCGGAAGTCCGGGTATACTTGGAGCATCTGTTTCAGGTGTGTATGATATCACGAATTTTGGGAATGCAACAGGAGATATAGATTGGCCCGGCAAGCCTGCAGACCTGCACATGATAACAGGACGTGCAAGTGTGGATAAGGAATTTATTCCCCTGATGAATTTTACTTTTTTGGAAGGAGAAAATTTTGCCGGTACACCTTCAGATACCGCTGCTTTTATTATTAATGAAACCCTTGCCAGGGAAATGGGATTACAACCTCCTTATGTAGGAAAAAGGATGAGCCTTCATGAAACGCCGGGTGTTATTAAGGGGGTATTGAAAGACTTCAACTTTAAATCTTTGCGGGAAAAAATAGGTCCGATGGTATTCTGGACCAGCCGTTGGAAAGGTACCCTGTATGTGAAAACAACGGGAGCTGGTGCCCGGGAGGCGATACAGGCGGTAGAAGACATCTGTAAAAGATATCCTTCAGAAACACCGTTTGCGTATAATTTCCTGGATGCGAAATTCGACGAATTATACCGTTCCGAAAACCGCTCTCAGCAGCTTTTCAGCATTTTTGCGGGGATAGCTATTTTTATTTCGTGTCTCGGACTTTTTGCATTGGCAACTTATTCAGCGCAATTGAAGACAAAAGAAATTGGCGTAAGAAAAGTGTTAGGTGCCAGCGTGGCAAATATTGTTAAGCTTTTAGGAAAAGATTTCATCCTGCTGGTTATCCTTGCTATTGTGATAGCTGTTCCCCTTGCCTGGTATGCTATGGATAAATGGCTGGAGAATTTTGCATATAAAACGAATATCGGTTGGGGATTGTTTGTTGCGGCAGGGCTTATTGCGATAGGAATAGCTGTATTTACTATCAGCTTCCAGGCAGTCAAAGCAGCGCTGGCAAACCCGGTGAAAGCATTAAGGACGGAATAAGCAGCCTCTCTCCCCTGTCCTCTCTTCCCTTTGGGAAGAGGGGTGCCTAAGTTAAAACCGGGTTGATGCAATGCAGCGAACCGGAGGTTGTGAATGCAAAAGTGCATACAAATATTAAACGAATTGTTCGGATATATTTTGTAGCTGAAATGGAAGAAAAAAAGTTTGGAATTATTCTACAGCGCCGCTCCCTTTCCTTCGGAGAGGGATAGGAGCTTGCCCGCCGTGGCGGGGGTGAGGCTGCCTTGTTGGGATTTATTTTATAGATGATGTGGTAATGATATAGCTTGATTTTATTCTGTAGTACCGCTTCCTTTCTTTAGGAAAGGGAGAAGGAGGGATAGGCTTTATAGTTGGGAACAGTTCTATGGTACCGTTCCTCTTCTTATAAAGGAGAAGGAACGAGGGTGAGGTGGCCCCATGACTAAAACAAAAAATAGAAACTGATGATAAAAAATTATTTCAAAATTGCCTTTCGCAGCCTTTCCAGGAGCAAAGGATATAGTGCCATCAATGTGGGTGGGTTGGCCGTGGGTATGGCTGTGGCCATGCTGATCGGACTATGGGTGTATGATGAACTGGCATTTAACAAATATTATCAAAACTATGACCGCATTGTGCAGGTAATGCAGCACGCCAATTTCAATGGTAAGATAAGTACGCAGACATCTAACCCGGCTGCTATGGGCCCTGAGCTCCGTGCACGGTATGGCAGCGATTTTAAGCATGTGGTACAGGCTTCATGGCTGGGTCCACACATGATTTCGATGGGAGACAGGCACCTGGTGTATGAAGGGATGTTTTTTGAGTCCGGCGCACCGGATATGCTGTCGCTCAAAATGCTGAAGGGGAGTCGTGCGGGTTTGACAGATGCTCATTCTATCCTTCTTTCTGCCTCCGTAGCGGAATCCATATTTGGCAAGGAGGATCCGCTTAATAAAACCATAGGATTCGATAAGCTGTATAATGTAAAAGTAACCGGTGTCTACGAAGATATTCCGGACAATACTTCGTTTCGGGGAGTCAAAATTATCATGCCCTGGGACCTGTGGGTTATTCAAAACCCATGGGTAAAAACCATGACCAATCCCTGGGGAAGTAACTTTACCCAAACGTTTGCTCAGTTGGCCGATAATGCAGACCTGGACCTGGTTTCTGCTAAAATAAAAAATGTAAAGCTGGATAATGTAGGTGAAGACCAGCAAAAGTCCCAATGGGTTGTTTTTTTGCATCCCATGAGTAAATGGAACCTGTATGGCGAATTTAAAGACGGGATAAATACGGGAGGAAATATCCGTTATGTGAAGCTGTTCAGTATGATCGGCCTGTTTGTTTTGTTACTGGCCTGTATTAATTTTATGAACCTGTCAACTGCCAGAAGCGAAAAAAGAGCCAAAGAAGTGGGCATACGGAAAACGGTAGGCTCCTTCCGCTGGCAGCTTATAGGACGTTTTTTTGCAGAATCATACCTGGTTGTGGTGCTTGCCTTTGTTTTGGCGTTACTCCTGGTTATGCTTCTCTTACCGTTCTTTAACGAAGTGGCCGGCAAAAAAATACAGATACCCTGGCAGAGCCCTTCTTTCTGGCTTCTGAGCCTTACATTCATGGTCATTACCGGCTTACTGGCAGGAAGTTATCCTGCTCTGTATTTGTCTTCCTTTA
>CAKSVK010000069.1 GCA_934502905.1 uncultured Chitinophagaceae bacterium | reverse complement strand
CAGCCGGAAGAAAAGGTACGGTTCAACCGAAAAGTAACCAAATCAAACTATCATGAATGTATGAATAAAGACTTAATGCTTCTGCGTCGCCCCGTTGCGTGTCCTCACGCAACTTTCCCACGGCACTGAATTTTACATTCACAAGCACTTATTCTATCATAATGGCGGGCTGACAGATCAGGCGAAAGTTTAATTTTGTACAGGAGGTTGCCAGACTGTACAGTTGCTTCACGATAGCTCAGGCAGCCGGAAGAAAAGGTACGGTTCAACCGAAAAGTAACCAAATCAAACTATCATGAATGTATGAATAAAGACTTAATACTTCGGGAAAAGCTTGCGCTCGCACGAACAGTTTTAACCAATCAATCTACATTATTGTCATTTATACGGACATCGATGTATTTTTTAGTGGCAGGAGTCAGCATCAACAATTTGACGACTGTACCGCACGGGCTTCTTATTGAAATTGTATTTATCATTATTTCTGCCGTTTTGTTATTGGCCGGTGTTTTTAATTATTTCAAGCAAAAAAGGAAAATAACCGAAAGCGAAAAGCATATTGGTGATTATAAGCTGGAATACCTGAATAAAGAATAATTTGTTTACTGGATACAAATAATTATTGCAAGGGACTTTTGTTCTGGCCGCCCCGTAAATGTATTTAAAAATGTATGTGATCATTTGTGAAAGCAATGGACGCTTTATATTCAAGCCATACATGTTATATTAGAGGCACTGATGACACCTCATCGTTTTCTACCACAAACCGGTAATGGGCATTGTCAGGTCAGTGTCAGTTTCCGTTTCTCGTAATAATGTTTCCTCATTTAGGAACCCTTCGTTTTTTCCTGCGTCTACTTTTGCAAAAAATAAGACCAGGCTGTTTATGAATCATATTCCGGCAAAGGCGGTTAATAAAAAACCAAGATCCCGCAGCGCTTTCTACAGGATATCTGCCTGGCTCCATCTTTGGATCGGCCTGATCTCCGGAATAGTAATGATAATTGTTTGTCTCACTGCATGCATCTGGGTTTTTCAGGATGAAATTACTTCGCTTTCCCAGCCATACACAAAAGTGAAGGTGTTGGAAAAACCTGTCGTTAATCCGTCCGTATTAATGCATATAGCAGATTCGTTGTATCCTGCCAAGAAGCCCGGCTATGCCTATTACCAGCAGGGGCGGACCATTACCCTGGCGTTAGGGCAGGGCAGGAGGGGTAATACTATCTTACATGTTGATCCTTATACCGGCGAAGTAGTAAAAACGATAGAGCGGAAGGAAGGGGAGACAGACTTTTTCCGCTTTATATTGAATGGGCACAGGTTTTTATGGCTGCCTCCCAAAATAGGCCGACCGATCGTGAATTACGGAACCTTGGTATTTGTGATCATACTGATCACGGGAATGGTTTTATGGTGGCCGAAAAAATGGACGAAGGCAACCAGGGATCAAAGCTTTAAGATCAAGTGGAAGGCCTCATTCAAAAGGGTCAACTACGATTTGCATAATGTGCTTGGATTTTACTCGTTGCTGGTACTTTCGGCCATTGCGCTTACCGGTATGGTATATGGCATAGAGTGGTACAGCAAGGGATTATATTGGGTTACCTCCGGCGGGCAGACCTTGCCCGAATTTAAAAGAGCGGTTTCTGATTCCCTGCAGTCGGGAAAATATTATACCCCGCAGCAGGTAATGGATGTAACCTGGAATAAAGTGCTGTCCGAACATCCTGAAGCAAAAGGCTTCTATTATGCATTTGCCGACACATCCAGGCCCGCTTCCGCGATTGCCATAACCATTTATCCTACCGTAGGGAAATATTATGATAACCGGAGCTTTTCCTTTGACCAGCATACGGGGGAAAGGATAACGGCAGGCAGTAAGTTATACGAGACAAGCTTTGAAGATGCGCAGGTGGGTGCCAAAATAAGAAGAATGAATTATGATATTCATGTAGGTGCCATACTTGGTCTCCCGGGAAAAGTGATCGCTTTCTTTGCGTCATTGATTGGTGCCAGCCTGCCGGTAACAGGCTTTATAGTGTGGTGGGGAAAAAAGAAGAAAAAAGGGAAAGCAAAGAAGAAAACAAACCATAAACCAGAAAATAAAACCAATGTGTATGTAAAAAAGACGGTGATACAAACGGCTGACCAGTAAATTAAATTAAAAAAAGGGGTCGCACAGCGGCAACTGCACGACCCATCCGCTACAGCGGAGCTTTTAAATCTGTTCAATTTTAAAGCAATGCAATATATAAAAATATTGTTATCGGCACTACTGTGCTTATTCATAAATACAGCAACAGCACAGGACAACACAAAGCAGGGAAGCATTTCCGGTTATGTAAAAGACCAGGACGGCAATCCTGTATCACAGGCAAGTATACTTGTAAAAGGTACCTTAAAAGGCTCTATATCAGACGACAACGGCTATTATTATATTCCCGGTATTCCTGCCGGAAGCGTTGTGATCCAGGTATCAGTGGTGGGCTACCATTCCTACGAAAGAAAAATAACTGTAAACCCCGGCAGGGAGGCTTCTTTGGACATAAAAATCACTTCAGCCAATAAAACACTGGAAGAGGTGTCGGTAATAGGCAGAACGGCCACCCAGCTCTCCAACCGGCAATCGTATAATGTGACGGCCATAGACGCAAAGCAGCTGCATAATTCCACGTTGGACCTTTCCCATACCCTTGATCGCGTATCCGGGGTCAGGGTGAGGGAAACTGGAGGAGTAGGCTCCAGCTTTAATTTTTCACTGAATGGGTTTTCAGGTAACCAGGTCAGGTTTTTCCTCGATGGAGTGCCTATGGATAATTTCGGATCTTCTTTCCAGATCAACAATATCCCGATCAACTTTGCAGACAGGGTAGAAGTATACAAGGGGGTGGTACCTATCTGGCTGGGCTCTGACGCGCTTGGCGGAGCCGTAAATATCATCACCGGCAACAGGCACAGGAATTATATTGATGCATCGTATTCCTACGGATCATTTAATACACATCGTACCGCTATAAACACCGCTTTTACTACCCGTAAAGGATTTACGGTCCAGTTGAATGCATTCCAGAATTATTCGGACAATAACTATAAGGTAACGCTCGATGTTGCCGATATCAATACGGGAAAATATTCACCCAATACAACAGTACGGCGGTTTCACGATCAGTATCACAACGAAACGCTTGTTACCAATATAGGGGTGGTAAATAAAAAGTGGGCAGACAGGCTTTTGCTGGGGATCACCCTCGGTAAAAACAGTAAGGAAATACAAACAGGGGCGCGAATGGTATCCGTCTTCGGCGCATGGAACCGGAAGGGTACTATTGTAATGCCTTCCCTGAAATACCAGAAGAAAGACCTGGTTATAAAAGGACTGGATGTGGTCGTGAATGCCAACTATAACCTCGGAAGCGAACAGAATATTGATACCGCTTTCCGGCGTTATGACTGGTACGGTAATTATAAGCAATACGAAGGACCCGGCGGCGAGCGGTCCCGCTCCATGTATAAATTCAGCAACAATATAGGGTTGGCTACCGCTACGGTATCCTACAATATAAACGATTATCATTCGGTTGCCGTCAATAATGTATACAGCTCATTTAACCGGAAGGGAAGCGACGCGCTGTTCCCGGATGATGATAAATACCAGCAGCCGCAACGTACCGATAAAAATATACTGGGCTTTAGTTATAAGTTCGATTACGATAATAAATGGAGCATCATGGCGTTCGGTAAGCATCTTTACCAGCATGCCAGAACCCGCGTTTCGTATAACCCTACGGGTAACTACGGAGATGTTGCCTACATGGATCAGAAGAATAAGGTGGATAAGCTGGGATACGGCGTTGCCACCAGTTATTTCATCACAAAAATGTTACAGGTAAAGGCTTCCTATGAGAGAAGCAACCGCCTGCCGGAAAATGAAGAAATGTTCGGCGACCTGGTCAACCAGGAGAGCAATTTCAATTTAAATCCTGAAAGAAGTGACAATGTGAATCTCAGCGTACATTACACTTTTACGCTGAACGAGGATCATCGTTTTTCTATAGCTGCCGGAGGCATATACCGGCGGGCAACTGATTTTATTTATTTCAGGCTGAATAACAACCAGTCCATGCTGGTGGCGGATAACCTTGCAGGTGTTACCAATACGGGCGGGGAAGGAGAGCTAAGATATTCCTATAAGAGCTGGCTGTCGCTGGGTGCGAATTTTACTTATCAGAATATTATCAACAAGCGTAAATATGAAGATGGATATACTACGATAAGCCTGGTATACAATGACCGGATGCCCAACCTTCCATTTATGTTTGGAAACGCGGATGCCGCGGTTTACTTCAGGAACCTGTGGAAGAAGGGAGATAACCTGAGCGTAGGATATAACCTGCTGTATGTGCATGCTTTTTACCTGTATTGGCCCAGCCAGGGAACCAGTAAAGATAAATACGGTATACCGCAGCAATTATCGCACGATATAAATATTATTTACACATTAAAGAACGGGCGTTACAACATAGGGCTCGAATGTAAGAATATTACCAACGATCAGCTGTACGATAACTTCAGCCTTCAAAAGCCCGGAAGAGCTTTTTATGGAAAGCTCCGGTATTTTTTCGCAAAATAAACAAAGCGTTTACATACTATGAGAAATATTAATAGCACATTGGGTGTATGCTGTATCCTGTTATTGCTTTTCGCCTGTAATAAACCGGAAGAGCAGGGTGATACGGTAAATCCTACAAATGAAACTTTTGTTCTTTCTGTTGTTCCCGGCAATCACCTTTTTGACAGGTACCTGCTGTTTGCAGGCAACCTGGATACCGGCCTATTGACTCGGGACAATAACTATATTTCAGAAGATAGTGTCAGGAGTTATTATACTCCCCGGGAGAACAAGGTGTTTAATATGTTGTTAGGATATGGAAGCCCCTGGTCTAAACCTACTTTTACCCCCGATGGCTTTAACAGGCTGGTAAGCCTTGACGGTAGTAATTTCTCATTTGCGTACCAGGCTGTCCGCGTTGGCGATAAGATACTGCTGGCAGGAGAAGATTTTATTGCGGGACCTAATAGTGTATATACCCGCGGGGTGAACTGGTGCATAGCGGATGCTGATGGTACCGTGAAAGAAACTTTTTTTAAAACATCGGATTTGCTGCACAACAATGGCTCCGTTTGGGTGAATGGAATGCAGGTAGCAGGAGGAAAAGTTTTTGCATCATTGACAAGCTTAAGGAATGGTGAAAAATGGATCACTGATTATCCCGACAGCGCGTGGGTAGCTGTGTTTTCATGGCCGGATATGAAGCTGGAAAAAATAGCAGGAGATGGAAGAACAAGCGCTATCGGGTTGAACTATACAAGCGGTTTTACGGTAACAGAGACGGGGGATTTATACGCGTTTTCGCCTGCCAGTACCATCGGAGTGAACGGGAAATATAATTCAACGAAGTCTCCGGCTGTCACCCGCATCAAATCCGGTGCTACGGATTTTGATCCGTCTTATTATTTTGACATAGGAAAGGTTTCCGGTGGCGCCTTTATTCATTCCTGGACCTATGCCGCAAACGGATATGTGCTTGCAGGTATGGCCACGAAAAATACGGCCGGCAACCCGGAGATGCCTGACCGTCTTGCTGCAATAGACCTGGCTAAGCGTGAATTCAGATGGGTTAGCGGTCTTCCCGCCGGAGAAACCGTTACAAGAATATCAGACACAAATCATTCACAGGACAACGGAATTGTTTATGTGGCGGTTTCAACAACAGATAAAAAAAGCACAATTTATAAGGTAAATGTTTTTTCGGCAACGGCTTCAAAAGGAGCAGTGATCAATGACGATGAGATAACCGGCGTTTATGGTTTTCCAGCAAAATAAATTATCAAAGTAATAAACAACAATACAATGAAAAAGTACAGTTATGTTTTGTGTTCACTTTTAATGAGTGTATTATTTTTTGGAGCGTGTGAAAAAAACAGCACCCCTGCTCCGGAACCGGTAGATCCTAACAATCCTGATAAGGGAAGGTTTGTACTGGCTGTAAATCCAATTGCGAGCACGGCGGTGGCAGATTATCTGTTAACCACCCCTACGCTTGACAGTGGTAGTTTATCCACTAAGGGTAATGGCATCGAGCAGGATGGCACTTACCGTTATTATACCACATCGGGCAATAAGTTCTTCAGCATGTTATATGGACAGGGCAACCCCGGAGCGGTAACAGTTTATGACCTCAATGAACAAAGTAAGTTGAATAAGCTTACCAATTTTCAATCGGAAACGGTTCAGGCCTTTGCACCGGTAGACAAGGATATATTAATGGTGAAGATGGGAAGGAGTGTAACGAACCCTGTTAGCCGGTGGTACCGGGTCAGCACAGAAAGTCTTGTGATCACAGGTGAAGGACAGTTTAATGCACTTGACCTGGCGGGTAACGGAGAATTAGCCGAATTTAGCTGGATACAGCAGGTAGGCAATAAAGTGTTTGCTCCCTATTTTTGTATAAAAGGTACAACTGATGGTGGATGGACTACCAGCTACCCGGATAGCGCATGGATAGCTGTATTTTCTTATCCCGAAATGCAGTTGGAAAAAATAATCAGGGATAACCGTACCAGCTCTATCGGCTTATATTTCGAGAATGGACTTACGGTGGCGGATAACGGCGATGTATATGCATTTTCTCCGTCCAATACTGTAGGCAAGTCAGGTACCGAGCAGATCTTTAACTCCACCAAGCCATCTTCTATTATACGCATAAAATCAGGTACTACGGAGTTTGATCAATCTTACCTGTTTGACGTAGAAGCTGTATCTGACGGGGCATATATTTCCGGTTGGATTTATGTAGGCAATAATACCGTAGTGGCTACTATGAATACCAAAGACAGGAAGAGCCAGTGGCAGGATGCAAACAAGCTTGCCGTTATTAACCTGGAAAATAAAAGCTTTAAATGGGTGACCGGTATTCCTGATGCAACGGCTATTGCCGGTTTCTCCATGACAAATTATTCGCCCAAAAACGGAATAGCCTATTTAGGCATAACAACCACTGATAATAAAAGTGCAGTATACAAAGTGGATGCAGGTGCTGCAACTGCTACCCGCGGTATTGAAGTTACGGGAGGTATTATAACTGCCGTTCAATGGGTACCGTCTGAAGTTGAATAAATAATAATGATCCGTTATCGATTTTATTAAAATATCTGACAAATGGTTTATGGGACATAAACCACGGTGTATGCTACCGCCGGTGTTCCCACTGACCGAAAAAAATAATTTTGATACCAGTTCATTATAAGCGACCTCTATAGAAATTAAAGCCCTGCATTGCTGCAGGGCTTTTTTTGATATGAAATGGACCAGGTAATTGCTATTTTTTAAACTGCAGCAGCCACTCATACACATTCATGCCTTCAACCTGCAAGGCCGGATCGCTTGCTTTTGTCCAGGAATCATGTCCGCCGGTGGGCCAAATAGTGGATTTGGCGGTAACGGCGGGTGTTGAATTGTTAATATAGGTAATAAAATTCTCTGTTGTAGATACATTCACCCGTTCGTCATCCTCGTTGTGAAATGCCCATACGGCCACCTTGTTATCTGCAATGGCTTTTGCTTTCGATTCGCTTACGGAGGTGGCTCCGCACATGGGTGCCACGGCAGCTATGCGGGCACCATATTTCGCGGCGGCATTCCATGCAGCGCCGCCTCCCATGCTCACCCCGATAATATACACGCGCTTTTCATCTACCCTCAGGTTTTCAACCGCATAGTCAATGGTGCTGTTGATATCTTCAGGCGTGGAGTTGGAGATGGTTTGCGGCGATATGACAACGAAAGAATGATGCTCGTCCCTGACACGGAAGCTTGCCGGGAACTTCTCTTCGCTGATAAGCTTCGGAACGGAATTCTTCAGGACAAGGTTCAGCTTTTCATCTCCATCACCTTTTTCTCCCGCACCATGCATGAATATCAGCAACGGATATTTTTTTGCAGTTGATCCGTAACGGGCCGGTAACGATTGGTAAAATCCCGGAATATTATCTGATATTTTTTTATGCATTGCTTTTTGTACCGGTGGCGCTGTTTCTATATTCAGATCAGGTCTTCCGCCATCGGGTTGCTTTTCTTTTTTACATGAAACGACCAGGGCCGGTAATAATGTCATCAGCAACACTTTTCTTATACTGGTATTCATCGGGACAGATTTTTTGATGAACCATCAAAACGCCTGAAAGGAAGAATACTGATAGGCTTGTTGCTAACAAATGTTTATTTACAGCGATTGGCTTATAACCGGTGATTTCCTGGTATAGGTTTCAATGAGTTATACCCCTGCCGGCTGCTACAGGGACAGGTTGAGAAAAGATAAAAGACGCCGGAACTGCGATTTATGTCTGTTTATTACCTGTGCAGGTCGGAATTGGCATAACCTTCTGCCGCCCGCTGCGGTGCCCGGCTGATATATACCTGCCGGTCCTGCGGCGCCCATGTACCTAATCCGTCTACATACCGGTTGAACATGCAAAACGCCGCGGCGATCAGTACCGTATCATGTATTTCCCGGTCGGTAGCACCGGCAGCTTTTGCCTGTTCTATCATAGCAGTGGTTACCTGCTTCCCGCTTTTTTGCACAGCGCCGGCAACCGTCAGCAAACATTTCATCTTTTCATTCAATGGTGTTACGCTAAAATTCTCCTTTACCGCATCTATCTCTGCTGTTGTACACCCGGTATAGTGCTGTGCCATGGCGCCATGCACGTGCTGGCAAAAGAAACAATCATTCAGGTAAGAAACATAAGTGCCGATCAGTTCCCGTTCACCACGGGTAAGTGTATTGTCGTCGCTTCTCAGCAATATCTCTGCCAGCTCATTCAGCGGTTTTGCTGTTTCGGGGGAGTATACCATGGGACCCCTGATCCCCGGAAGGTCGTTTTTAAAATCGATATGTGCCATTATCTTTATTTGTTTACAGGTTGTTCGGGCAACGCATAACCTTTGTCCACCATCCGTTTACCCATTTCTACATAATCAGCAGGATCAGCAGGTGTAAAACTGTTCAACCCGTCCACATACCGGTTGAACATGCAGAATGCAGCAGCGATCAGAACGGTATCGTGTATTTCCCTGTCGGTAGCGCCCAGCCTTTTGGCTGCTGTAATATCTGCTTCCGTTACTGCTTTGCCGCTTACCTGTACTTTCCCTGCAATAACGAGCAGGGACTTCAGCTTTTCACTTATGGATGCCTGTTGCATATCCTTTAATACTTCATCAACAATCCCGGATGCTTCTCCGTACAGGCAACGTGCTGCTGCGGCATGGCTGTTGGTGCAAAAAAAGCATTGGTTCCTGTTTGATACGTAAGCTGCTATCAGCTCTCTTTCGGCGGGCGATAAGGTAGATTCACCCCTTAATAAAACCTCGGCAAGCTCGTATAAATGTTTGCCGGTTTCGGGTCTGAAGAGTACCAGGCTCCTGATGCCCGGTACGCCTTCCAGTACGTTAATGTGTGCCATAGTAACTTTTTTAAGTATTTAATTTTTTATCCGGCTTCGCGGTAAAAAGGACGACAAAGAACCCCAATACAAATACGAGTGAAAAAGTATAGATCGCGTTTCCATACCCTCCCAGCGTGGTGACGAGTATACCAACAAACAGAACGGCAGTGCCTGTCACCAGCCTTCCGATATTAAAGCAAAAGCCGGTAGCCCTTGCGCGGACACCCGTGGAAAACAATGGGGGGATATAGGAGGATAATGCTCCCTGGCTGATCCCGAAAAAGAAAGCCATGATGCCTACTTCCGCATACACAAGCGGATGGAAGTGCTGGTTGGTCTTGAATAAGATAAAGGACATGAGAGAGGCCACTCCAAAGCAGGTCAACATTACATTGCGGATCTTAAAACGGTTCAGCAGCCACCCCGAAAAAAAACCACCGGTCAGACCACCCATTCCCAGCAGCATCATGACGATCCCGCGTTCCTTTTGTCCGTCGGTATCTGTAACGAGGGTTTGCACCCAGGTAGGCAGCCATGAAAAAATAGCCCACAACCCGATCAGCATAGAGCCAAACAGCAGCGACCCGGTAACCAGCTCCTTCCTGTGTCCGTGCGAGAAAAGAGCATATCCATTTTCTTTCGTTGTTGGTTCATCTCTATTTTTCAGCCAGTTGTCCGACTCGTTGATAAATGCTGCACCTGCCAGGGCCAGTCCCAACGGTATCAACCCCACCAGGAAGGCCTCCCGCCAGGAAGCCACCAGGTAGTTGATGAGCCCCGCTGAAAAAATGCCCACCGGAAAAGCAATGGAAAGTATACCGATAACTACAGCACGGTTTTTGGGCGGCCATACTTCGCTCACCAGGGTGATGGTGGTAACCAGCACTCCTCCCACGCCAAATCCGCTTAAAAAACGGCATAAAACGATCATCCACCAGCTTTCTGCAAATCCTGTCAGCAGGGTAAACAATCCATACCATGTTATGGCCAGCACAACAGCTTTCTTTCGCCCCATAATATCACTTACTACTCCCCAGCTAAAGCCACCTAACGCCCAGCCAAAGATGAACAGTGCGTTGATATATGCGCCGGCACGCACTAAAAGGTCACCGCTGCTCTGCAGTTGTAATTCATCCATGACCACGGGCAGGTAAACGGACATAAGCGTGGATACCGTTCCCCCGACAGCGCCACCGAGAAAGCAAATGAAAAATAAAAAGCCATAGTAAAGGGTTGATCTCGCAGGCTGTACCTGATGTATTGCAAAACGCATAGCTTTATTTTAAAGGACTGTCAAACACAATGGAAACATAGTATATAGCGCCGATGGAAGGCGATCCAAATGCCTGGTAAACCCGGTGGTTCAACACATTGCTGCCGCCCAGCTTTATGACAGAATGAATAGAAGGTATCTTTTTATTCACCTGCACATCGAGCAGCGAATACGCATTGATCCTGCCGGGCCGGTTGCCGTTAAAAGTACCATACCAGTCAAACGCATCCTGCCAGTGCCATGCAATGTTGAAACCAAACCCACGGTATGCATCACTGTTACCAAAGCTCAGGTTGGCAGCATATTCCGGTGTGTTAAATGCCGGTATATTATTGGGATTGGCATCCCGCATATTAAACGCCGACCATGTGATATTACCACCGATGGTATATCCTTTGTTGGCCATATACGTTAATCCTGCTGAAAGTCCTTGCGCAGATACCCTGTCTGCTGCATTCGTGTATAGCTGGAACGCCTGGATATTCCCGCCGGGAATGTCTGCTGCTGCAGCCGGGTTGATGGTACCGTCTGCGTTGAGAATATTGTTTTCCGGACGGATGACAACCGTATTGATAATAAAATTGGTATAGGAACTGTAATAATAGTTGATATCCGCGATCAGCCGGCTTGCCAGCAGTCCTTTGTATCCCACTTCAAATGCCCGCTGCTGTTCCGGCTTTACATAGGCTACGTTGGATTTTTGCAGGAGCTCTTTGTTCGCTGCTACCGCATCGGGAAAGCTGGCCCCACCACCCATTGCTGCGCCAAAAGCCTCGCCGAAGGCGCCCACAGAGGAGGCGGTAAATGAATTCTCATACACATTAAGTCCCTTACTGTTGCCTGGTGCGCCGCCAAGGATAATAATGGGACCCACATTCAAATACATATACTGGTCCACTGGTGTCGGGTTTCTGAAGCCTGTCTGGTATGAAGCCCGGAAATTATGGTTATCCGCCACCGTATATACGCCTGAAAAACGCGGCGTAAAGCTTCCCGTAAAGTTTTCATTTTTGTCGTATCGCAGGGAGGCGGTCAGCTTCAGCTTATCATCCAGCAACCGCTTTGCCACCTGCACAAATGCACCATATTCCTTAATCGTGATCTTTTTATTCTTGTCATCGAACAAAGAGCCATTGGTAAACATATCATAGTACCTGAAACTGCCACCTGCCAGCAGCTCCACCACCCTGGCGACCCTGGAGAAATCGTATTGCCCTTCTGTATGGTAGAACTTACTGTTGCTGAATACACCTGCTCCGCTCAATCCATAATTATGGATCAGGTTGTCTTTTGCCTGGTCAAAGCCCGGACTGCCGGGCAAAAGCCTTCCCTGGTCTGCAAAGCTGCGGGCTGCGCTGTGACTGCCTGCCGCTACACCGGTTATGTCGCCGTTGTAAGCCGCACCGTACCTTGTAAACCACATATTGTCTGCGTCACCCGGTGCTACCGTGTTTCCATTGAGATCCTGCACCCACATGCGGTTGATAAACTGACCCAGGGATCGTGTGTTATACGAGTCATGCGATTGCTCTATTACTGCGTAGCTGCGTAAAAAATAATTGCTGCCCTTCAGCTCGGCACGGTGCTGCTGCAATACAAAATTGTTCAGATTGAAACGGCTGCTGCCTGTATAGGCTACGGTGCCCCTGCCATAGTTATATTGATAGGACAATTGCATATTGCTGTTGAAGCGGTAATGGAGGGAGCCATTCAGCTTCGTACTATAGGACTTGTAATTCATCAGGTATTGCTCTTCGTAACCTGTCCTGGAAACACGCCCTACCCCGTCCAGTGTACGCACCACCTCGTCACCATAAATATTAACGGCGTCGCGGCCGGGATTGTTAGGACCCCGCAGGTTAGCCGGCGTTTGTGGATCCACGTCTGTATAATTATTGGCATACCAGTCGAGCCCGGTGAGATAAGATGCATTGATCTTAAAGGCAAACCGGTCATTAAACGCTTTGGCATACCGGAGCGAGAAATCGTAGATACCTCTTGGCTTTACATCGTCCTCGCCAATATGATTGATCCCTGTTTTGGCCTGCACAGTCAATCCCTGGTACTGGAACGGATCTTTTGTCTGCATCATCAGTACCCCGTTAAAAGCCACCGGGCCATATAGCGCAGATGCTGCGCCGGGAATGATCTCAACACTTTCCAGGTCTATTTCACTGGCGCCAAAAGTATTACCTACCGGGAAATTCAGCCCCGGCGTCTGGTTATCCATTCCATCCACCAACTGCAAAAATCGCTGATTGCCTGTATTATTAAAGCCACGCGTATTGATCTGTTTGTAGGTCAGTCCGCTGGTTACCGCATCCACACCCTTAAGATGCTGCAAACCGTCGTAAAAAGAAAGTGATGGGTTTTCCCGGATCGCCTTCTGGTTCATTTTTTCAATGCTTACCGGCGAGCGGAGAATATTTTCATTTACTCTTGATGCCGCAAATACCACTTCATTCAGCAGGGTCGGGCTGTGCTGAAGGCTGATGTCTATGGTCTGACCTGCATTATCTACAGTCACCTCCCGTGTTTCAAATCCTGTGGCGGAGATAATGATCACAACCGGCAGTGATACCCTGCCAAGGTTCAGGTTGAAATTTCCTTTTCCGTCGGTAACGGTACCGAGCAATTTATCTTTTACCATTATGCTGACTCCCGGTATGGGCTCTCCCGTAGCGGCATTTTTTATAATGCCGGACACTTCACTATGCTGGGCATAAGCCTGTAAAGAGATCATAAACGATATGATGTATAATATTTTTTTCATTGTTACAGAGTTAAGTTTCCTGAAACGGATTATTTTTTAAATGATCGTAACCTTGCGGTAAACGGGTGTAGCCGTGATGCACAATTCGCTGTGCGAGCGTTTCGTAAAAAGAAGGGTCTGATGGCGTGAATGCGCCAAGTCCGTCTACATACCTGTTGTAAAGGGAAAACAGGGCCGCTATCAGTACCGTGTCATGAATTTCGGTATCGGTTGCGCCTGCTGCTTTGGCATGGGATACTACTTCGCTGTTAACATGCCTGCCTCCCTTTTGTACCAGGGAAGCTATTTGCAAGAGGTATTTCATTTTTTCAGAAACAGGTGCGGTATCTATGCTTTCGAGCACAGACTGCGAGGTGATATGTTCTCCGAGCAACAGGTCTGCCGCAGCCGTATGTGCTGCAGTGCAGAAAGCACATTCATTTCTATAACATACAACGGTGGCAATTAATTCCCGCTCGCCTTCGGTAAGGGTTGAATCTCCGCGCAGGAGCATCTGGGTCAGTTGCCGGATAGGTGCGGCAGTATCTTTTCGATATTCCAGCAACCCGGTAATGCCGGGGAGATGGCTATCCAATGCAATATGGGGCATAGTATTGTTGTTGATAAAGTAATAAAGGGACACACAGACTGCTTTAGCCACGGGCATGCACACACGACTGCACACCGGTTACCAAGTGGTCATGTAGAAAAATCAGCCAGGGAAATGATCAGGGGGTTCAATAAGGCATTCCGAAAAAGGATGCAACAAAGAAGTATGGTAAGAGGGATAACATTGGGGACTATACACGGCAGCAACCTCTGTCAGTACGATCACCTGTTGCGACAGGTATTCTGCCCTGGCTACCTTTTGAAGTTTTGTTTCGGCTTTATTTTGTGCAGGAAGATCATTTACATGCCTGGTATAATGTGCTTCTGCTTTCCGGAGTTTTGTCTGTACATTGTTTGGCAGGCACAAGACGTACAGGGTATCATTCTGAAGCTTTCGTTTCACATAATTGTAGTGTACGCCTCCCCAATCTATTTCTCCTTCATATCGCTCGTAGTCTTTCCAGTTGGGGCCATAAGGTAGCGCCATTGGAATTTTAACCAGTACAAGATCCTCATCCGCGTAGTTGCCGTTATCAATCTGCTTTGAAACAGCCCTGGTATTGCGTTCCTGCAATCCGCGGAATAAAAGGCTATGCCCTCCAAGATTGAATACATGGATGATCAGTAGCAGTATGGCGAAAACTTTTCTCAGAAGCGTAGTTATATCATACTAATATAGAATATTTTATAATAGAACTGACCAGAGACAGAAAAAAATCATTTCAGGGGAAGCTTTTTTTAGGGCCGGTGATATCCGGGCTCCTGCAACTTATTTGTACACAATGTTTTGCCTGCCTGCCTTTTAATTATACGATAGGGCGGTTGTGTCCCGTGTAAACAGGTGCATTGGTCACGACCGGGACCTGTTCCGGGCAATGAAATAGTTTAAAGCTCGTTAAACCGTTTCCCCTGCTGTGCCCGGAATCTCCGGTTTTTCGGTTCGCCTATCATTTGTTTTCCATAAATGCTGTTGTGCCCTGATAACAAATAGGCCGTCACACAGGCAATGGCAACATACACGCCGCACTCACTGCCGAAAAGCTCAATAGCCATAATGCTGCAGGCAATAGGGGTATTGGTAGCGCCTGCAAACACGGCAACGAATCCCATCCCTGCCAAAAGTCCTGTAGGCAAGGGAATAAAATAGCTTAGTGCGTTTCCCAGTGTAGCGCCGATAAAAAACAAAGGTGTTACTTCCCCGCCTTTAAATCCTGCTGCAAGCGTGATGATGGTGAAGATCATTTTCAGTGCAAAGTCATATGCAGGTAACTGTTGCTCAAATGAGCTGACAATGGTGGGAATACCCAAACCGATATATTTTGTGGTTCCAATCGCCCAGACTGCTGCTGCAATGATGATACCGCCAACAACGGGCCGTAACGGAGGGTAAGTTATTTTTGATTTGAAAATGTGTCCGGTCTTGTGCATGACCTTGCTGAATGTTGCCGCACATAATCCGAAGAATATTCCTGCCACTATTGCATAAAGAATGTTTGAAAATGAAATATCCGGAATAGAGCTGACATGATAATGGGTATGATGTGCCTGCCAGAGCCTGGTGATCCAATCGGATATAACTGCGGTGATAAAAGCAGGATAAAGCGCATTGTAGCGAATGCGGCCGATGAGGAAGAACTCTAACCCGAAGATAGCGCCTGCCAGGGGAGTGCCGAATACAGCGCCGAAACCTCCTGCGATGGCGGATATGAGCAATATGGATCTGTCTGATGCAGAAAGTTTGAATGGCTTTGAGAACGGGTCTGCTATTGCACCAGCCATTTGCAAGGCAGTTCCTTCCCGTCCTGCCGAACCTCCGAAAAAATGGGTGGCAATAGTGCCGATATACACGAAGGGCGCCATCCTGAAAGGGATCCCCCTTTTTTGAGGATCGTGGATGGTGTCGATCAACAGGTTGTTGCCCGCCTCAGCTTCCTTGCCGAAGTAATGATATAAAAGACCGATAAGAAGTCCACCAACAGGTAACAACGCTATCAGCCACAAATGATTTTCCCGAAAGCCGGTTGCCCAGTCCAGTGAGATCAGGAATCCTGCTGAAGCGCTGCCGATGCAGGCGCCGATGCATAAGCTGATAGCGGTCCATTTTAATATATAAGGAACTGCCGGATAATTCCTGAAAAAAACGATTACTGAAAGCCTGGCTTTTTTACTGAATGACCTTTGCTTTTTGGGGGACATACCTTTCCTGATTAAATTATAACAAATTGATTAATCAGGCGTCATCAGCTTTTTGGAGCGGTTGGGTAAGGAAGAACACCATTTCCTTTTAATGTGGCAAATGTATAAAAAATTATTGGTGGGTGAAATTTTATCCTGCTTTTGTCCGGGCTGTTGGCAGGTAGCCTTCTTTTCATCCTCCATTGGCGGATTCATTAAAATTGAATAACAGCAACCGCTTACTTTATTTGGTATGTCAGCCCAAAACGGAAGAGCCTTGCAAAACATTCGTTTGTTCCGCCGTCATATCCCGATCTGTAGTTCTTAAGGCCCAAGGAATAACCCACATAGGCTCCGAATTTCTCATAGCTTGCAGTCAGCTGTATCCTGGGTCTGATATCATTCTTTATTGTTTTCCTGTCAACGGAAGTTTCATACCGGGTACCGTTTGAAGCTTTTGCTTTTCCTTTCTCTTTTGCATGCAGACAATGGCTGAGGTCAAGCCCGCCCGTAATATCAATATTCAATTTACCGGCAGGCACCCTGTAACCCAAAAACGGGTATACATTCAGAAAGCTGTATTGTAAGGTGGTCTTTCCTGTTGCATCGTAAGTATAGGTAGCACTTCCGGTATAGCTGTTTATTCTGTCAATCCGGATCTTACTTCTTAATATATCATATCCCGCATCAATACCCAGCATGAAGTTTTTCCGTGATACTCTTTTTATACTCCCTGAAAACCCGATGCCCACTCCGTTTTCTGAGCCATAAGGGTTATTTGTATAGCCGGATTCCGACTGATCGTTATAATTGATGGCTGAGGCAGCTTCTGCGGATTTGCCGGCGAAAGAGAATAGCCCGGAGTTGAGTGAAGCCCGGAATTCCGTTTTTTGTCCGTAAGTGTTTGTTAAGGCGCCAAGCGCAACGATTATCAAAAATGCTTTTTGCATGATACGTATATGTAACTATTTTGCTGTTTCTGTTTAACGATGAAGCGTTGACTTTGATTGCAAGCTATTATTTATTTTTTAGATAGCCTGCAACGGGTATATTTACCTTCGGTGAAAAAAGTTCAAAATTTCGTTCTATACATTTTCCTGCCGGCGTCTCACCATAGGCGTTAACTTTAGGAACACGTTCGGTAAAATACCCCGAAGGGCTTAAATTGACGGGTATGGCAGCGATACCAGCCGGTAGGAGACGCTACAGGCGGGTGTCACCGGTCGCCTGCGCAGAAATAGGCGCTGTTTCAGGCATCATAGGTATCCGTTGCGGAAAACCATCCAAGATTGATTCGTCCCCGAAGATGTATCTTCGAAATTTCCTTGACATTCTATTTCTTCTGCCTCCGTTTTGCCTGCCAGGTATATGCGATTATATTAATAAGGATAACTATCCC
>CAKSVK010000068.1 GCA_934502905.1 uncultured Chitinophagaceae bacterium | reverse complement strand
CAAACGGGGTTCCTGCTAATATATAATGCTGATTTTAAAAACTATTTTTTATTTTTAACCTCAAAAATAATTCGCATGCAATTTAAATCATTCCTCAGTGTATCTGCAGCCATAGCCCTGTTATGTATAGGATGTAACAGTGGTGTAAACGGGGGTAATACGGACACGCCTCCCGCACCGGCAGCGCAGGATACACTTCTTCCGCCTTTGGAAACCAAGGCAGCCAACTCTGATTACAAGCCGGCATTTGAAGGCCAAACAAGGATCAATGCTGTAAAAACCACCACTCCTTACCAGGTTGATAAGCTGGCAGGCGATCTTGGCAAACCATGGGCCGTTATCTTATTACCTGATGAGAAGCTGCTGATCACCGAAAAAACGGGGTATATGGAAATCCGCAACCCGGACGGAAGCCTCGTTAAAAAAATAACCGGGCTGCCCAAAGTGGATGACAGGGGGCAGGGTGGTCTGCTGGATGTGGCCCTGGATCCTGATTACAACAACAACAAGATCATTTACTGGTCGTATGCAGAGCCGTATAAAAAAGGTAACCTGACTGCTGTAGCAAAAGGCAGGCTGAATGATGCAGATGGCAAAGTAGAAAATGTTGCTGTTATCTTCCGGGCTACACCCGAACTGAATAACAGTACCCTCCACTATGGATCAAGATTGGTATTTGATAAAGATGGCAACCTGTTTGTTTCATCTGGCGAGCGTTCTGTGCTCAACGGAAGACCCCAGGCGCAGGACCTGAACTCAGGGTTGGGTAAAATATTCAGGATCACCAAAGAAGGCAAGCCGGCAGAAGGCAATCCCTTTATAGGACAGGCTGGTGCCATGCCCGAAATTTACAGCTATGGCCATCGTAATCCGCAAAGCCTGGATTTTCATCCGGTGACCGGTGAATTGTGGGAAGCTGAATTCGGACCACGCGGCGGTGATGAGCTGAACCTGATCAAGGCCGGTAAAAACTATGGATGGCCTACCATCACCTACGGCATTGAGTATAGCGGAAGCAAAGTAGGAGATTCCATTCAGCAAAAAGATGGGTTGGAACAACCGGTGTATTACTGGGATCCTGTATTATCTCCCGGCGGCATGAGCTTTTATAAAGGAAATGCCATCCCCGAATGGGAAAACAACCTGTTCATTGGCGGACTCAGCAGCAGCCATATAGCCCGGCTGGTGATCAAAGACAATAAGGTAGTGGGTGAAGAATGGTTACTGGAAGATAAGAAAGAACGTTTCAGGGATATAGCCTATCATAACGGTATGTTATATGCGGTTACAGACGGAGGAAGCCTGTATCGTATCAGCAAACAATAGCCTGTAGTAGAAATAGCTATCACCTGATAAGGCCGCAGTTCAACCTGCGGCCTTATTTATTTACAACCTGTAGTATCCACCTTTAGTACCCCTTTATATATTTTACACCTGTAAATCGGTATTCCATGAAAGTTACGTGTCCCCACGCAACCCGGCGTCTTCCGCCTCTGTATGTGTCCTCACATGCAGTTCAGGTACAATGTCGATCCACCTGGCGATGCCCGCCTGAATGACACGACCGGGCAGCCATCTCTGCCTGCCGTCGGCAGCTCAGGTATACGAACAATGTTCAATAGGAAGGGTACTGTGTGGCAGGACCCAATGATGGAGGAATCTCCTGGTTATTTGCTGTTGACAAACATATGAGAGGAAGCTGCTATGCGCCCATATCTTTCTGCCGCGGCGCCTTTGCGATCATATATTTTACCGTTCCACTCCACATGCATATGGCCGGGAACGGCCCGGATTTTAAAAGCTACCCAATACTCAGCTCAAAAAGCGTTCGATCAAAGCTGTGGTGCAATCTATCAGTACTGTATCCGCATACCCGTTTTCATCAGCCATTATATAGGCCCCGTGTGTAGCCGGCAATATCATCAGCCTTGCACCGGGTACCTGCCGCCACATCCATACGAAATGTTCTGCCTGCAGGTCGCGGTCGCCACCGAGAAATAATACAGGGCATTGAATATTCTTTAACAGGCTGTCGTCCCAATCCTGGAAATGGATCATACGCTGACTGTCTTTCTCAAACATATTCTGCAGCTTATCAGGGTCGGGATTGAGCTTCAGAAAATTATCCTTAAATACCTGTGGCATATGATCAATGGTAGCGTGTTGCATTCCTTCAAAAAAGCCATCAGGCATACCACTTCTTTTACAGATCGCTGAGGCAACGATCAGCTTTGTTACCCTGTGCGGAAACAGGTGGGCTAACAGCATAACAGTAGTACCGCCGTTGCTGAAGCCCATAAATATTGCACGGCGAATATCCAGTTGGTCCAGCACTGCGATAATATCCCTGGCATCCTGCTCAAATGTCTGCGGAATATCCCGGTGACCGGATCTGCCATGATTCTGCAGATCGATACCAATAAGCTGGTACTTACCAGACAACCTGCTGATCAGTTCGCCCCAATCGAAGCGAATAGAGCTGCCTCCTCCATGTATCAGCACCAACGGCTCACCCGTTCCATATACTTCATAATAGAGGTTAATACCGTTTGCAGCTTTAAAGCCACTGGATGATGGTTGCATAATGTTTAATATCCTGAATGATCATACGCACGTTTCAACGGTTCAATTTCCATTTTTTTCATCTTCAGAAAAGCCTGAACGACCCGGTTACGCTGCTCCCGGGTACCATGGATCATCATATTATCCAATATCGCAGGAACAATCTGCCAGCTAAGACCATACTTATCCTTCAGCCAGCCACATTGCTCCGCCTCCGGATCCGCAGAAAGCTTTTCCCAGTAATAATCTATTTCTTCCTGGTCTTCACAGGCTACCATAAAGGAAACCGATTCGTTGAACTTAAAGAACGGTCCTGCGCTTAATGCGATGAAGCGCAACCCGCTTAAAACAAACTCTACCTGCTCTACAGTTCCTGAAGGTGTATTTTCAATGGTAGTAATACTGTTTATAGAGGAGTCGGGAAATACAGATACATAATATTCCGCCGCTTCTTTTGCCTCCTTGTTGTACCACAAATGTGGTGTTATTTTTTGAATCGTTGCCATCATATCAATTTTAGACAGGTTAATATTTGCACTTTTATCCAATACGCCTGTTTTTTAAAACAAACACTGTACCTGCGGGATCCTGTATCCAGTGCATGTTTTCCGGGAGCGCTTCCAGTTCGTCGCAGGTTGCCACTCCGTGTTTCTCCAGGTAAGCTGCAGCGTCTTTTACATCCGGCGTATTCAATTCCAGCCAGGTTTCTGCGTGCGTATAATTATCCACGCAATCCAGCCAAAGCGTATTATTACCAAAGCTCACCTGGTGTGTCCTGGAAACAGTAGGATTGTCAATCTGTTTTTCTTCTACCGGCAGCTTCAGGATATCCCGGTAAAATGTTACGGTCTTTTCATATTTGCTTTTCGGAATTTTAACCGCAATATTAATTCCAGCTTCAAATTGTATATCCATATCCCTTATATATGATAGTATGGAAAAAGAGTTGTGAGATAAATCCCTGGTTTGCCGGGGAAAGACAATACCTGCTGATTACCATATTATTTTTTTACAGATGCAACAATATTATCCAAACCTTCCACATGCTTTTTAAACCGCTCCAGAACAGACCGGCAAAACGCCTGCTGCAGATCAGGTGGCGTTTCCTTTTCCGGGTCAAAACTTTCTCTTACGATCGTATTCTCATCGATATGCTGAAACTCAACGGTGGAACGTCGTCCATCCTCCAGCGTATACTCAATTAACTGGCAGGGTATGATCCGGTCATAACGTCCTTTATGATCAAAACCCTCTCTTCCGTCCCGCGTTTCCATCCGGAAAATAAAATCACCTCCCGGTTGCAGGTCATTTTCCACTTCCGGACAATGCCAGTCGTCAAAAGGAACATTCCACTGTTTGATCTGTTCCGGGTTGATCCAGTTTTCCCAAACCAATGCCACTGGTTTATGCACCAGCACACTTACTACGATTTTTCCTGTATCCATCGCACAAACGTTTAATGAGGGTCCTGTTAATTTTATAACTTGCGTAGCAATACCACACGGTCAAGTGGCCGCACCTGTCTCTTCCTTCCTGAACTTCACCATCCGTTTAATTAAAGCAGAAGGTAGCGGTTCCTCGTTGGGGAGCTGAATAGCAGACTTCGTTACTTTCAGCTTCTTCAGATCTTTTTCAAACTTTTTAAGGAACGCGTCGCTCCACGGACTGGAAAGGGAAATATGTTTTGTATAAACGGAATAATAGATCAGAAAAAACTTACCGATTTTGAAAGCGGGTATCTGGTAGCTGATCACTTCTGTTGCTTCGGGGGCCGCTTCTTTAATGATCTCCCTGATCTGCTGCAACCGTTCCTGCATATCAGCAGGAAACGTGGAGTGGTACTCATCAATTGTCCTGAAATCTGTTTTAGCCATGGGTTTTTATTTTCAGGTTAAAAATATAAGACACCGCAAGTATGCCACCGATCACCACAGGCATCAGCACGTATCCTATATTACCATCAACGACTGCATGACTGAATGCAGCAAACAGCAGGTTGAACGTCAACCCTGCATACGCCCATTCCCTGAGCTTTGCGGGTAGCGCAGGTATGATAAGGGCTGTAGCACCCAGTATCTTGCACACGATCAGCGCATATGCGAAATAGTCAGGATAACCCAATGGCCTGGTGCCCACGTTAAACTGATCAGGCGCCAGGATGAGCGAGCTGAGCGGCATCATTCCTTCAAACAGAAAAATAATGATCGTGGCTATCCAGAAAATGATCTTGTTTCTTTTCATGATATTATTTTTTGCCGGGAGTATATATTTTTTATAAGCAGACTTTAAAAGCACAGGAAATCCTGTTCGTCTGTAATATTACTTCATCGAATGCAACCCGATGGTATTGCCTTCCGGATCCGTGACAATAGAACAGAATCCAAACTCACCAATAGACATCTTGGATTTGCAAACCTTTCCTCCTGCGGCTTCTACACGTGATTCTTCTACCGAACAATCCTCACATCCGAAATAGATGATGACATTGCTTCCACCGGCCTTTGCACCCTCCATTTTGATGAGGGTACCTGCTGCCCCGGGATTCATCGTTTCGCCGGGAAATGCCCGCATTTGCATGGACTGGTTGGTAGGATCAGACATATCCTGCAATTTCAATTGCAATACAGTTTCGTAAAATTTAGTTGCCCGGTCCATATCGTCCACATAAATTTCGAACCATACCATGGGATTAAATTGTTTGTTTTCCATTGTAATCGTTTTGAGTGATGAAATTATTTTGAAGTCCTTACTGGTTCATTTGGGACATATCCGCGTACATAACTTCCCATTGATGCCCGTTCAGGTCGGCAAAGCTGCTTTGATACATCCAGCCATGGTCCTGCGGTTCACTGTATCTGGTGCCACCATTCGCTATAGCCGTGCTCACCATATTTTCCACTTCCTGTCGTGCATTTACACCTATAGCCAACAGTACCTGCGTGGTATCGCCTTTTGCTATGGGGCGGTTGGTAAACGTTTTAAAATATTCTTCCTGTAAAAACATGGCATAAATGCTGCCTTCGTTCAGTATTACACAAATTGCATTATCATCGGAGAACTGTTCGTTGATGACAAAACCGAGCTTTGTCCAGAACGTCCTTGTTTTCTGTATGTCACTCACCGGCAGGTTTACAAATATCTGATTGACATTCATGGCGGTTAATTTTTTCAGTTATAATTGTTGTTGAATGTTGCGGATCTGGTTAAGATGTCTTTGGGTATGCCAACAGATAAAGCTCAGCCATTCATAACGCGTGAGGTATCCCATGTACGGAAATTCCATATCCAGGCTCAACTTTTCCAGGTCTCTCTCCATCGCTATAGAAAGAAGATGGTTCTTATTACTTTCCAGCTGATCAATAAGCCCGTTTTTTTGGTGAGGCGGCTGTCGCGGCGTTACCTGTGGCGACGCTTTAGACTTCTCCTCCATATTCAAAAAAATGGCACGTAGCTGATCCAGGTTCTCATCGCAGGCACGACCGGCATCACCTGTTTTATTGTCCTGCACGCCCCCGCTGCATATCACGATGTGTTCTGTTACCTGCCCGATCGTCCAGCTGTCCTCAAAGGGTATCTTATTGAAAGAGTTTTCATCTACATCTTTGATGGATTCAATCACGGCGTCAAATGTCGTTGCAATATCTTTTATCAGGTGTTTATTATCCATATGCTGTTTTTTAATAACAGTTCAAAAGTAATATGCAGCACAGGTAAGTTTACTTGCCATTTGACAAGTATTAAGGAGAGTGAAGTAATAAACGAAAGTTCTTGCCAAATGGCAAGTCACAACCTGCTTACATCAGGCGCCGGAGATGTTGCATCACCTGTAAAAGGGCCGGCTGAATATCCTCAGATATTTTGTCAGATACGATCCTGCCTTTAATACCGCTGATCAGCAGGCAGGTATTTTCATTGAATTTTGCCCCCAGCGTCTGCATGATCAGCTGTATTTCGCTGAAAGCCTTTTTGCCATCTGCGGACGCCACGATGATGGCAACAGGCTTATCGCTGAAAACGGTAGTGGCTACACACCATTCCAGCAGGTTCTTCAAACCGGAAGGAATACTGAATATATACTCCGGGCTGGATATCAGTACTGCATCGGCATTATTAATTCGTGTACGGATACCTGATATGATCTGCGGAGTACCCTCCGCACTCTGCACCGTATCAAAGTGGGGCAGTCGTTTTAATGCATCAAAAATTTCAACAGATATACCGGTCCCCGCTTCTTTAGACAGGAAATCAACCAGCTTGTAGTTGGACGAGTTTTCCTGTGCGCTGCCGATGATGGCCAGAATCTTTTTCATACTGTTTTACTGGGCGATCTCTTTCCGGATACGGCTCAGGGAGGTATCTGTTATTCCCAGGTAGGAGGCAATTTGCTTCAACGGAACATATTGCATGATCTGTGGCTTTTCTTTCATCAGCTTCAGGTAACGGTTGGTGGCCGTTTCCGTAATGATCTCCAGCGATCGCTGTTTTACGGAAAATAACTGATGGGTAAACCAGAGTCGCCCCCATTCACTGAAGCCGGGTATGCTATGGAAGAGCTGCTGAAAATCTTCAAAGCCGATCCTGAACACAACCACGTCTGTAACTGCCACTACTGTTTCCTGTGAGGGTTGGCGCTGGAAGAGCGAGGAAGGCACAATAACGATCTCATTCTCCACAAAGAATTCCGTCGTGATCTCGTTGTTATCATAGTCATGCACATAGGAACGGATCAGCCCCGATTCCAGGAGATAGTATTCATTCGCTACCTGTCCTTTCTTCAACATAACGGTTCCTTTTTCTATATCTTCCTGCACATGGCATTCCGATATGGTTACCCGGTTGCTTTCCGACAACAGAGGATGCTGATATACTGTCTGGAATATTCCTGGCATAGATCATGGATTGTCCGGTAAAAAGAAATGTTTATGGTAATACAACTTCCTCTGATGATTTCACCCATCTTGCCTTCAGATCGGGATCAGGGGTGTCTTTATCTACGGGGAACATGGGTCGCTGGATCCGTTTATAAGGAACCCTTGCCAGGTCCTGGTCCACGCCGCCGGGCGTAAGCGCCAGCAGCCAGTCTGCCCGCATATTGTACAGCTCAGGCTCCAGGTACCCGATCTTTACGATCACGATATCCGCTTTCCTGGGATTCAGTCCCAGCCTCGTAAAATCAGCTTCTTTGTGGTAAGGTTTTCTTTTCCCGGTCACGATCACATGTACCGAACCCACCTGTACCACTACCTCTACTTCCGCATTGCGGTCCCCCTTTTCAATGGAACGTATGATGCCATCCAGCTCTACCGGTGGTGCATACCTGTTATCGACCGCTGCGCCTGCCCGTGCTTTTATTTTGGCACCCACACCCAAAACCAGGGCTTTTTCCACCAGCTCCGGACCAGGTATGGAAGCATAGATCACAACCGGCCCTGTAGCTGCTTTGAACTCTTTTCTTGCCAGTATCTGCTGCAGCGACCAGGTGACATCACCCGCTCCACCTGCGGTAGGGTTGTCACCGGAATCACTGATAAAGAAGGGACGTTTTTTACTGGCAAGCGCCTTGTTCAGGCATTCTTCCAGGGTGCCGGTGGGCGCCACAAAATGAAATTCGCGCCGCACCTTCCAGAAATGAGCAGCCAGCTCTTCCGCCGAAGCGGCTACGGCTGCCTGGTCATCGCCGGTAACCATGATCACACCATGGTTACGCGGCTCGTCTGCCCATGGATACCCCATCCATATAGCCGCTTCTATTACGCCCTGTCTCGCGGAAGCAGGTGCTACCGCTGCATACAGGCTTTTGGCAGGTTCTATCCGGGTACTGGTCTGCTCTCCCGGCAACAGTATCGGCACGGGTATCCGGGCTTTGTATCTGGGTTTACCTTTGCCGGAAACCAGTCGTTCCAGCAGTTGCTCCACCGAACGTTTCTTGGTTTCCTGCGCGTCTTCATGCGGGGCCATCCTGTAGCAGGTGATCAGGTCCGAATTTTCTGCCAGCCGCATCGATACATTGCCATGCAGGTCCATTGAAGTGGAGATAACGGGTTTGTTACCGATCACCTGCCGTACCCTGGTGATCATATCCCCTTCCGGGTCATCCAGTCCTACCACGCTCATGGCGCCATGAATGTCAAAGAACAACCCGTCGTAAGGCAGGTTTTTCTTCAGCGAATCCAGTATATACCCTATCATTACTTCATAAGCTTCGCGGGTAACAGCGCCACCCGGCAGCGACCTGGCTGTAACAGCGGGAAACCACTCGGCAGCCTGCCGGGCAGGAGAACCATCCTGCATAAACCCGGGGTAGGATGTATAGATCTCCTTTCCCCGCTTTATTAAAAATGAGGCTTCCGTGCTTAGTGCAGGGGAAAAAGTGCTGGACTCAATACCGATACCGGCAATCGCGATACGGGGACGCTTGCCATCCTGCGAAAAAAGCGGAAAAGAAATGACCAGGCATATGGTGACAATCAATAATCTCATAATATGACATTTTGAAAAACGAACTGAAAGATAGGATAAAAAGCGACAACCTCCCTGCGTCCATGGGAGGTTGTGCTGAAGTTGATTGTGACACTAACCCTTGAGAGTGGGTTTAAAAATTCTTATGTGTTACTCTAAAGTTAGTTTCCTTTTTTGGGATTTGCAATACCCTGAACGTTGTATTTTTTGTTAATTTTTCCAGGAAAATGGCAAAACAGGACACAGAATGCAGGTCAGGATACAGGCATGCATACCTGCATCTTGCAACTAAACCGTCCACTAACTACTTACTACTGGACCACTAACCACCCATCACTCGCCCCTCCTCAGGAATCGCTGCAACATGTTAAGGGCAAAATTGGCAGTGATCTCAATGTTGCGGGGCCTGTCAAAGCGAAGGACAAACTTTTCTGCAACGATTTCACGACGATCGCCTACTGCAACCCATACGGTCCCTACCGGCTTTTCGGCCGATCCGCCACCGGGGCCCATAATGCCGGAGGTTGCGATGGCGTAATCCGTGTGATTGACAGCCAGCGCACCTTTCACCATTTGCCGTACGGTTTCTTCACTCACGGCGCCGGCAGTTTCCAGGGTTGATTCCTGCACGCCCAGCACTTTTTGCTTCACTTCGTTGGCATAACTGATCACGGATCCCTTGTAATAAGCGGAAGAACCTGCTACGGCTGTGATCAGGTGAGCCAGGTATCCGCCGGTGCAACTCTCCGCGGTGGAAAGGGTCTTGTTTTGCTGCAAAAGCAGCTTTCCTACCACTTCCGACAGGCTGATATCTT
Organism: uncultured Chitinophagaceae bacterium; assembly: GCA_934502905.1. Classification (GTDB taxonomy): domain Bacteria; phylum Bacteroidota; class Bacteroidia; order Chitinophagales; family Chitinophagaceae; genus Agriterribacter. The sequence continues at coordinate 8,147 of CAKSVK010000068.1, read as the reverse complement.
CATCCGTTACCAGCCATTCCTTCACCAGCGCCTGCAGCTTTCCGAATTGCATATCCAGCTCCTTTTCCAGGCGGGGTTGATCGGTATCCATACCGGTAATGCGCAGCCGAACCATGCCATAGTTCGGCAGGTAAGCCAGCTTAATATGGTGCGGCAGCGCTTCCTCCCATACGGCTATCTTTTCTGCCAGGAAGGATTCTCCGATCCCGGCGGTGAGCAGTGTCCTGTGATCGATAAAAGGCAAGGTAAAATGTTCTCTCAATTTTGGCAACACATAGTCGGTGAACATTCCTTTCATCTCATGTGGCACCCCGGGCATACTTACGAATATTTTCCCGTCTTTTTCAAACCACATCCCCGGCGCGGTGCCCCGGTCATTAGGGATCACCGTACATACATCCGGCAGCTCGGCCTGCTTTTGGTTACGCGCTATCATAGGGCGGTTCAGCCGCTCAAATATCTGGGTCGCCCTTCGCAGACTTTCCTCATGCATCACCAGCTTACCACCAAAATATTCTGCCAATACCGGTTTGGTAATATCATCGGCGGTTGGTCCCAATCCACCCGTGATCAGGATGATAGCAGCCTTTTCACTTTCATCGTCCAGTGCTGTCACGATCTCTTCCTTTACATCTCCTATCGACAACCGCCTGCGCAGCCAGATACCGGCCTTGTTCAGTTCCTGTGCCATCCATGCACTGTTGGTATCTATTACCTGTCCGATCAGCAGCTCATCACCAATGGTAATAATAGAAGCATTGATCCTTTCCATATCGTCTTTCCTATTTTAACTGCAAGGTAGTGTTTTTGCAAAGCCGTTGGTTTTCCGGTATGCTTATTAGCAGATGAGGGCATGTACCCTGAAGGTATAAAATATACGTCTGCCTCTTGTGTAGAGAAACGTTTCACACAGAGCCGCGGGATCGCAGTACACGCAAAATAATTTATAGAGATCCTTCCTGTGTTTGCAGTCTTTGCGCATTACTTTGCATCCTCTGCGAGAGGGAAAGCACACGCAATGCGCGAAGGACTGCAGAATGCGCAAAGTAAATTATGTCGTTAAATGTCTGTTTCTTTGCAGAATATTATAAAAACTGAAAATGGTGAAAAGGAGAATTGTTGTGGCTGTTACAGGAGCCAGCGGTTCCATTTATGCAAAGCAGACGCTGGAAAAGCTGATGCTTATGCCCGGTCAGTGGGAAAATGTGGCTGTTGTGATGTCCGATAACGCAAAGCAGGTATGGGAAACAGAAATAGGAGATGCCTCTTATGCAGCTCTGCCAGGGGTTAGCTTTTACAACAAGAATGATTTCAACGCTCCTTTTGCCTCGGGATCGGGACAGTATGACACCATGATCATCGTTCCCTGCTCCATGGGTACGCTGGGGCGGATCGCCGGCGGCATCTCCAACGACCTGGTGACCCGTGCGGCAGATGTTATACTAAAGGAACGCAGGAAGCTGGTGTGTGTGCTGAGGGATACGCCCTATAACCTGGTGCATATCCGCAACATGGAGACCGTGACCCTGGCAGGAGGGATCATTTGCCCGGCATCCCCTTCGTATTACAGTAAGCCACAAACGATAGAAGAAGTAGCCGCCACCGTTACAGACCGCATACTGGATATCTGCGGCTTTGATATCAAAACCTTCCGTTGGGGAAGTTAAGGTGATCTACCATCCTCCGGTAATTTGCCCGCCAGCAAATATTTCCTGCTGATGTACGCTGATATTCTGCGGAATAGCACAGATCTTGTGAAGCAATACCGAAGTATTAATCATACCTTCTGTGATTGTAAAGGCTTTGTACCAACACATCCTGCAGTATCTGCAGAAGGATTCTTCCCGGTACCCCTAACAGGATATAACCGGGTGGGGACTACAAAAGGTTTACCATAGCAGCCTTTCCAGGTTACCTTCTTTCAAAAATGTTTTGCTGATAGCCGCAGACCTTTTCAGCAGCACTTCTGTTGTAGGATATTGAGCACCCAACACGGCATATGTTCTTTTCAACGCTTCTTTTTCAGGAACTGACGCAGTATGCATAAATGCTTCTGTCAATGCCATGATACGCAATCCGTTGTCTTTTATCCTGCCGAGTTCGGCAATTATCCAGCTAAGGGCAAGGAAATAGCCTTTATTTAGCTGCACATGTCTTTTGAATTCGGGTGACGCTACGATTTTATTGAACGGAGACTGAACGATCTGTGGTGTCAGGTACTTTTTCAAAAAATCCGGAGTCGATTTTTCATCCACCAGGGCAACCTTTCCCTGTAATGCACCGGCATATATACTCAGCCAGCGTAGCTTTCTACGCAATTCATGCACGTCATTTTCCATATCCGTAAACGTGCAGCCGCGAATAAATGCCGCAATGCCTGTGATTTCCTTTTTATAGAAGCCGGTAATGGCATTGATCTCATCTTTTTGAGACATCCATTCCACCGATTTCAGCCCCTCTTTCATCGATTTTATCTTTTCTCCATTCAGCCATTTCTCTTTCCGTAATACCTTATTGAGCTGCTCTGACGCTGTATTGGCCTTTTCAGCAAAATAATTTTTTATTTCAACCGGCACTTTGGTATTAGGGGTAAATTCTTTCTCTAATACCGTATAGTGATCCACTTCTCCCAATCCGTCCTCAAACTGCTTCACCTGCTTGCTGAGCCTGGAAAAGAATTTTTTATCGTGCAGGTTGGCATACATTCTTGCCAGTCCTTCCAGCCGGAACGCAGGCGTTCTGGCATCTCCCAGGTAAAGTCCGAATGCCGGGTTTGGCTGATTACCTGCCTTTTTAATTTGTTTTTTCAATTCCTGTAAACAGGTTTTAAAAGCTGATGCGGATCTTTTCATTTGACTCAATATTCGTGATACACTATAAACTATAAGTATACCGAATTATTTTTTAAAAAAGCATAAATATATCCCTGACGGGCAAAATGGTAAGACGAGTAAATGGTAAGTGGTAAGGTTGTAAAACATTCGTTGCTTAGTTTAGCGCCCCACACTCTTACGGTCTTACAATTTTACGATCTCCCCCGTAAATCCCTCTTTGTCAGCTTCCGGCTATCCAGTACCTTTGCCGCACTTTTTAATACAGACAATGAGCATACAGCATTTTTCCGAACAGGAACTGATCAGGAGAGAAAAAAAAGCAGAGCTGGAGAAACTGGGTATTGACCCTTACCCGGCGGCTGCATTCCCGGTGACACATACCGCTGCAGCAATAAAAGCAAATCTTACAGAAGAAAATAAAGATACCTTCCAGGACATCAGTATTGCAGGACGTATCATGAGCATCCGTGATATGGGAAAAGCGTCATTTGCAGTGCTGCAGGACCAGACCGGCAGGATACAATTGTATGTAAAGCGGGATGATATCTGCCCGGGCGAGGATAAAACGCTGTACAATACCGTTTGGAAAAAGCTGATGGATATAGGTGATATTATCGGTGTAAAAGGATACGGATTTATTACCAAAACAGGGGAAACTTCCATTCACGTACAGGAGCTTACGATACTGTCAAAATCATTGAAACCGCTGCCGATCGTGAAAGAAGCAGAAGGGCAGAGCTTTGATGCAGTGACAGACCCGGAATTCAGGTATCGCCAGCGTTATGCGGACCTGATCATCAACCCGCAGGTGAAGAACACTTTTGTAAAACGCACCGTGATGATCAATACCATCCGTGAGTACCTGAATGAGCATGGTGCGCTGGAAGTAGATACCCCTGTATTGCAGAGCATCCCCGGTGGCGCTGCGGCCCGGCCGTTTATTACGCACCACAACGCGCTGGATATGCCGTTATACCTGCGTATCGCTAACGAATTATACCTGAAGCGCCTGATCGTAGGTGGTTTTGACTGGGTATACGAGTTCAGCCGGAACTTCCGCAACGAAGGAATGGACCGTACGCATAATCCCGAGTTTACCATCCTGGAATTTTATGTGGCTTACAAGGATTATTACTGGATGATGAATACGACGGAAAACCTGCTGGAGCGGATAGCCATCGCTTTACACAACACGACGGACCTGACAGTAGGTGACAGGAACATCAGCTTTAAAGCCCCGTTCAACAGGGTGTCCATATACGATGCTATCCAACAGCATACCGGCTTCGACATTAGTGAAATGGATGAGGCACAGCTCCGGGATGTATGTAAAAAGCTGCACATCGAAATTACCCCCAGCATGGGTCGTGGTAAACTGATCGATGAGATCTTCGGTGAAAAATGTGAGCATCATTATATTCAGCCGACGTTCATTACAGACTATCCTGTAGAGATGAGTCCGCTGACCAAAAAGCACCGGGAAAAAGCAGGACTGGTGGAACGTTTTGAATTAATGATCAACGGCAAAGAAATTGCCAACGCCTATAGCGAGCTGAATGATCCCGTGGATCAGCGCCAGCGTTTTGAAGACCAGGTGAAGCTGATGGAAAGAGGAGATGACGAAGCTATGTTTATTGATTACGACTTTTTGCGTGCGCTGGAGTACGGTATGCCGCCTACAGCCGGCATCGGCATTGGTATAGACAGGCTGTGCATGCTGCTTACCAACCAGGCTTCTATACAGGATGTGCTATTCTTCCCACAAATGCGCCCGGAAAAACGGGAGGACGAGGCAGAAGCTGCTGGGGAATAGGTGTTCCGTAAATAAAGCACCGAGGGAGATGCTTTGAACTGCACGTGAGGACACGTGCGGAGGCAACAGATCGCCCAACTGCGTACCCTCACCCAACTTTACCGGACATTGATTTACAGGGGCTTATTCTATCATTGGCACTGACGAATGAGTGTTCGTTCGTTGCAACCATGTCATAGGTACGGCGGAGAAACTATTTCACCGAGGGCAATATGTAAATATGATAGAATGATTGTAACAAGGATAGAAGCTTCCTCCCTGGCACAAGCCCGGGTACAAAAATTGTTATATGATTGTTCGGTATAGTTCCATCAAACTGTCTTATTTTGTCGAAAAAATACGATGTGGGTAGACTGGATATATGTCATCTTCCTGGTAATAGCGGTTGTCAAAGGCAGTTCTAAAGGAATCATACTGGCACTCTTTTCCTTTGTCGGATGGTTTGTAGGTCTGGCTGCTGCGTTAAAGCTATCATCTTCTGTAGCTGCCTACCTGCAATTGCATACTGACTGGGATGCCAGGTGGTTGCCTATTCTTTCTTTCCTGCTCGTTTTCATCATTGTCGTATTCCTGGTACAATGGGCAGGCAAGGCCCTGGAAGGCGTTTTAAAGATCGCTATGCTCGGTTGGGTCAATAGGCTGGGCGGCGCTTTATTATATGCCGGAATGACTACCCTGTTCTTTTCCGTGCTGCTGTTTTATGTTGACAGGATGCAATTGATACCACGCGAAACATTGGAGAACAGCAGGGTTTTTAATGCCACTGCCGGGATAGCGCCCGTCGTGCTGGAGGGTATCAGCTCCCTGATACCTGCTGCTAAAAGCATGTTCCGGCAACTGGAAGATTTTTTCGATACCACCCGCCCACATATTCCTAACGGGGAAGTGTAGTGTCTGTTTTAGCAGGAGCTGCAGTATCTGGCCGGGCCGCAGAGGTGCTGTCATCAAAAGCGGCAAAAGGATTTTCACCGATGGGTAAAAGCGCATTGGCAGGTTTGACGATCTTAAATGATTTAAAATCCTGCGAGGCTTCCAGTCCTTCTCCGGGCAGCACTGTCCCGTCCATTTTGGTGATCCGTACCGGCTTATCCGTATAAAATCTCTGCTTGTTCTGGTCCCACCACAATTCTTCACATCGCAAGGTATCCTGCTTGAACTTCTGGATAACCACCACGCTGTCCCGCAAAAACATCTTGTTCTGCCCCTCTATATAACGCCCGTATTTGGCGTCCAGTACACTTTCCATCTCCAGCGAATCGTTATAAAAATCAACGTGTAAGCGCTCGGGGAATTCTATCCTCGGCAAGGTATCCTGGTAACGGTACATCAGCGCAGAAGTAAGCTTTGCTTTTACATTCCCCGCCTGGCTGAAATAAGTCTCTATATCCCTTGCTTCATCCACACTGGGTTTCTTTTTGATTCTTTCCTGCAGCTCCGCTTCATTGTTCTCGCATGCAGACAACGCCACCAATAAGAAAACCATGCACCAGCTAAGTCGGGATCTTATCATTCGGGGATGAATATTAATCGTATTTCTGTTTACGGAACCAGATATCGCTCAGGGACAATCCGACGGAGATACGATAAAAGCTTTCGCGCAACGAATTACTTTTATTACCTCTTGTCCCGATCTCAAAGGCAGTATTTATGCTGGTGTATTGCCCGGTGTACAGCTGGTATCCATATTTCTTGATGGGAAACGAAGCACCGAATGTAACGGCATACATCGGCAGGTCTTTATTCACGGCTACATAATCAGGACCGATATAAAACCCTGCCCGGTATTGCACCTGGTTCCAGTAACCCGGGCTTTTATAGTTAGGTATCAATGAGCCGCCGATACGGAACACCCAGTTATCCTTCACTGCATCTTTTTCGCCATAATATCTGTAATCAGACCATTGAGAAAGACTGTATTCCGCGTGGATACCCCAGTTAAACTCTTTTTCAATTGCCAGTCCGAACCCATAAGTTGCCGGAACGATGATTTTTCCTTTTTCAGATGATATGTATACGCTGTCTTTTTGCGTTTCCCCGGATATCGGCGATTCTACAAATGTTTCCCTTCTTATGTCCCGGGTGGCGCTGAGGGAGTTTTTGAGGTGCGCATATGCACCGAGCTTCAGGCTGATGGTTTTGGTGATCTTGGTATTATACTGCACACCGGCCTGGAAAAAAATACCCCCGAAATGGGTACTGTCAGACCATTTTCCTTTTTCATACAAAACGGAATCATTTAAAAAGGCACGCTCGCTGATATAATTTTTACTTCCAAAGCTATACCCCGCATTAAAGCCTGCTGTAAAGTGTTTGGATCCGAAACCGGAACCAAGATATGCCTGGTAGGTTCCGCCATCCCCTTTATACAAGGTTTGCACACTGTCAATACCGGGCAGGCGTTCATTCTGGCTGAGCATATAATTGATCCTGCTCACCGGGCGCAAACCGATATTCATTCCCCAGTTTTTTTGACGGGACAAAGGAAGCCCAACCTGTATATAAGCAGGTACAAGATTGGATGACCGCAATGACCGGACAGGATCGCCCGCTTTCAGGGTTCTTACGGAATAATCCAGCCCTACATCAAACGTAGTATATTTCAGCCGTGCGTAAGACGCGGGATTGGTAAAGTTTACCGTAACGGGATCATAATATGTAGCAGTAACCCCTCCCATCGCCCTGGTTGTAATATTCTGTCCCGGCAGCAAATCACCTAATCCAAAACGGGAGTAAGGTGAATTTTCCTGGGCCATCACAGAAGAAAAAGCAGAGAAAACAATTCCAAAAAATAAAATTCTTTTGCAGCTAGTTGTTGTACTCACTGATCGCATACAGTCCTTTATATATTAATTGAGGGTCTGCAAATATCTTATTTTTCAGCAGTTGAGCAAAATAGGCGGAATCACCCCCGGTTAAAAGCACGTTAAAGTTGGCATATCTCTCTGAGTATGCGTCGATTATACCATCTATTTCTTTTGCCATTCCCAGTATCACACCGCTGGTAATATTGGTTCTGGTGTCATATCCCACCAATGGAAAGTTCCAGTCTGCTTTCACGAGGGGCAGCTTGGCGGTATAGTCTCTCAATGATTTCAAGCGCATTTCCATACCCGGCGAAATGCCTCCCCCGATGAATTTATTATACTTTGTTATAAAATTATAAGTGATGCAGGTGCCCAGCCCTATCACCAGGGTAGGTTTTCCGGGGAAGAATTTCACTACCCCGGCTGCCAGCGCCAAACGGTCTGCTCCCATGGTTTCGGGCTTCGCTATCGGCAGGGTAAAGGGAAGCTGTGTTTGAGCAGAAAGCAGGTGAAATTTTGAATGTTCGGTCAGTATGATTTCTATGACAGGATCATGGTCTATGACAGATGAAAGGATGGTTTTGTCGGGAGCAACGGTTTGTACCAATTCCAGCACTGATTCCCGTGTAATGTTGTCCAATACGCTTTCATATAAAATTTTATCATCACGGAAGACGGCATATTTCAGGCGTGTAT
>CAKSVK010000067.1 GCA_934502905.1 uncultured Chitinophagaceae bacterium | reverse complement strand
AGGCAGTAACCTTTGTTTAACACGACCCTTTTAATAAAACCCGGAGAAATACGCCATGAAATTATTTGGCTTTACCCCTTGTAAAAGATATAAGTTCTTATTCAAGACTTTAGTATTGTTATGTATTTCCAGGTCCAATGTTAGTGCCCAGGAATTAAATGCATTCCGCCCTTATAAAAAGGGGAGGATGTTTGCTTATTGGGGATGGAACAGAGGCTTTTATTCCAAAAGTGATATCAGCCTCCGTGGTGATGACTATAATTTGAAGCTGTATCATATTAGTGCGCACGACAGGATAACCAAACCCGTGTTCAACTATAATGACTATTTCAAATTGACGAGGATAACCATACCGCAGACCAATTTCAGGGTCGGCTACTTTTTAAAAGATAATTGGGCGGTAAGTCTGGGGATAGATCACATGAAGTATGTGATGGACAATAACAGAACGGTGCGGGTAACAGGTGAAATAGAAAGGGAAGGAAAATATCAGGGAACCTATGCCCACAACGTTTTGCTGGAAGAAGACTTTCTGACCTTTGAGCATACGGACGGATTGAATTATGTAAACGCTGAGCTGGAAAGATACCATATCCTCGGTGCTTTTTTTCGCAACAGTGTTCATGTAGGGGTGCTGTTGGGAGCGGGAGCAGGCGCGCTGGTACCGAAAACCAATGCAAAGCTGCTGGATTATGAGCGGAATGACAGGTTTCATTTGTCGGGCTTTGGTGCGGATGTTAAGGCGGGTGTGGACATAGTGGCTTTTAAGCACCTGAATGTAAGGTTGGAGGCAAAAAAGGGGTATATCAATATGCCTGATATCGTATTACATAAAAAGGGGGTGAACGGGAAAGCCAAACAGGACTTTTGGTTCAGTGAGTTTGCCGCCACCGTTGGCGTCAATTTTAATGTTTTAAGACCCAGATAGTAAATTATTAATAATAAATAGTGTTCACATGGCTGAAACACCATTATTTAAAGTAACCATTGATAATATAACCATAGAGGTGCCTGCGGGTACCACCATCCTGAATGCCGCCCGGCAGATAGGAGGTGACGTAACGCCGCCTGCCATGTGTTATTATTCCAAGCTGAAGAACAGTGGTGGTAAATGCCGTACCTGCCTGGTGGAGGTAGCGGCGGGTTCTACTGCCGATCCGCGTCCTATGCCGAAGCTGGTAGCTTCCTGCCGCACAACCGTAATGGATGGCATGATCGTAAAGAATATTACCAGCGAAAGGGTGCAGGATGCAAGGGCAGGGGTGGTAGAGTTCCTGTTGCTGAATCATCCGCTGGATTGCCCGATCTGCGATCAGGCCGGAGAATGCCATTTGCAGGACCTGAGCTATGAGCATGGAACAGAAGGCACACGGTTTGAATTTTCCAAAAGAACGTTTAAAAAGCATGACCTCGGTCCCTATATCCAGTTGCATATGACGCGCTGCATCCTGTGCTACCGCTGTGTGTTCGTAGCTGATCAGCTGACGGAGAAAAGAGTGCACGGGGTGCTGGACAGGGGAGACCATGCAGAGATCGCTACCTATATTGAAAAGGCGCTGGACAACGACTTCATCGGGAATGTGATAGATGTTTGTCCCGTAGGTGCATTGACGGACAGGACATTCCGTTTTAAGAACCGCGTATGGTTTACCAAGCCGGTAAATGCCTCCTGCAATTGCAGCAAATGTTGTGGTAAGGTACATCTTTGGATGCGGGGAGACGAGGTATTAAGAGTAACTGCCAGGAAAGATCAATGGGGAGAGGTGGAAGACTGGATCTGTAACGAATGCAGGTTCGAGAGAAAGAATGTAAAGGACTGGACCATTGAAGGCCCGGTAAAGGTGAATCGTCATTCTGTTATTTCGCAGGGGCATTATGTAGGATTGAAGAAGCCTGCTGAAACTTTCAGCAAGGTAATGAACGGCAGGGATCCCAGGTTGCTGATGGATATTCACAATGTCAGCGAGGTAAATCGTCCTGGCATAGACCTGGCGGCCATAAAAGGTCCTGCGCATTCAACGGACTTTAATCCCCAAAAAGAAATCGGTAACGAAGAACGGAAAGACAAATAAATTATAAATTTCAAATTATATAACCTTGGAGTGGGAATTTATACTGGAGAAGCTTTTGTTGATCACTGTCGTGGTGACTATTTCACTGGTAGTGGCCATGTACGCAACGTATATTGAGCGGAAATTTGCAGGATTTATCCAGGACAGGTATGGGCCGGATCGTGCAGGTCCCTTCGGGTTGCTGCAACCCCTTGCCGATGGTCTGAAGTTGTTTTTTAAAGAAGAGGTCATTCCCAATCATTCCAATAAGCTGCTGTTTGTGCTGGGACCCTGCCTTGCCATGCTGACGGCCATGATGACCAGCGCGGTCATTCCCTGGAGCAGCCCGGTAGAAATAGGGGGTAAAACAGTCAGCCTGCAGATAGCAGACATCAACATCGGTATATTGTATGTGTTCGGCGTAGTGAGTATGGGCGTATATGGTATGATGATCGGCGGCTGGGCAAGTAATAACAAGTTCTCCCTGATGGCTGCGCTCCGAGGTGCCAGCCAGGCGATCAGCTATGAGCTGGCAATGGGACTGTCGCTGATTGCTGTATTGATGCTCTCCGGCTCGCTCAGCCTGCGTGTTATCACAGAAGAGCAGGTGAACGGACTGTGGAATATTGTATACCAGCCACTCGGGTTCCTTATATTTTTCGTATGTGCGCTGGCGGAATGTAACCGGGCGCCTTTTGACCTGCCGGAGGCGGAGAGCGAGCTGAATTTCGGTTATCACCAGGAATATTCCTCCATGAAGCTGGGCTTTTTTCTTTTCGCAGAATACATCAACATGTTCATCAGTTGTGCATTGATCTCTACCCTGTACCTGGGTGGATACGATATGCCTTTCGTGGATGAGTCCACCTTATCCACCACCACGGCGGCAGTTGTAGGTGCTGCAGCATTGTTTTCAAAAACATTTTTCCTCATACTGGTATTCATGTGGGTACGCTGGACATTACCCAGGTTTCGTTATGACCAATTGATGAATCTCGGCTGGAAAAGCCTGATTCCCCTGGCGCTTGCGAACATGCTGATCACCGGCGCCGTGATTTTGTGGACCATGAAAGGTTGATTTAGTTGGCTGGTATGGTTGATAAAAATACTTTTGTACTTTAACCTTTCTGAAGCTGCTTTGCAGGATCAGGAGGACAAAAAAAGAAATAATTATGGAGGCATTAACACAAAGATCCAAACCGGTAGACCGCAGTCCGATGACGTGGCTGGAAAGGATATACCTGTGGGAGATCTTTAAGGGCATGCTTATTACTTTCACTCACTTTTTTAAGAAACGTGCCACGATCAAATATCCCGAGCAAACCCGCCCTTTCAGTCCCGTATTCCGCGGACTGCATGTATTGAACAGGGACGAGGAGGGACGGGAGCGATGCACCGCCTGCGGGTTATGCGCCGTAGCCTGCCCGGCAGAAGCCATTACGATGGAAGCCGCCGAGCGTTTACCGGAAGAGGAAAACCTTTACCGGGAGGAGAAATATGCGGCTAAGTATGAAATAAACATGCTGCGTTGCATTTTCTGCGGCTTGTGTGAAGATGCCTGCCCGAAAGATGCGATCTACCTGAGTGAGACCTTTGCACCGGCAAATTATAGCCGGAAGAGCTTTATTTACGGGAAAAATGACCTGTTGATCCCCAACCCGGTAACTGATAAAGAAGGATTTGATACGGCTAAAGGGCTGATTGAGAAGAAAAAGAAAAAATCCTGATTTTACCAAAACGAACTATTTAAAAGAAATGTCCATAACACATCTACTCTTCTGGTTTTTGACAGTGCTGGCGCTTGGTAGTGCGCTGATGGTAATTTTCAGCAAAAACCCGGTACATAGTATTTTATGGCTGATCGCTGCTTTTTTTGCCATTTCCGGTCATTATGTGCTGTTGAATGCGCAATTCCTGGCAATTGTAAATATCATTGTGTACGCGGGCGCTATCATGGTATTGTTCCTGTTTGTAGTAATGCTCATGAACCTCAATTCCGCTGCTATTCCCATGAAAAACAAATGGCTTGGTTTTGCCGGTGTGATATCGGGAGGCTGCTTGCTGCTGGTCATTACAGCAGCCTTAAAAGATACAGCCGTTATGCGTAATGATGTGCTGATGAAAACAGGCGACATAGGATTGATACATAACCTGGGCATGGTATTGTTTAAAGATTATGTATTGCCTTTTGAAATAAGCAGTGTATTGTTTTTGAGTGCTATGGTAGGAGCTATGGTCATTGGTAAAAAGGATTAAAGAAAAACAGGTATTCAGCAAGCGTTAAACAGTTTTAAGATATATCCATGACAATACAGCATTATATATTTCTGGCGGTGGCATTGTTCAGCATAGGTGTAATAGGTGTATTGACACGCCGCAATATTATCATCATATTCATGTGCATTGAGCTGATGCTGAATGCGGTCAACCTTCTGCTGGTTGCTTTTTCAAAAATGCACCACCTGGCGGCTATTGCTGCGGATACTACCAGCAAAGCCGGTTCCGAGGGACAGATCTTTGTGTTTTTTATTATGGTGGTAGCCGCGGCGGAAGTGAGTGTGGGACTGGCCATTATTGTGATGATGTACCGCAATACGCATTCTGTGGATGCTAATTTTTTAAACAGACTAAAACACTAAATGTAGAACGGTTGTGCATTCCGTACAACCCGAATACTTTAAACTGATATGAGCAACTTAGTTTACCTGGTTCCTTTGTTTCCGCTGATCGGTTTTTTGATCAACGGCCTGGCGCGAAACAGCCTGTCTAAAGGGCTGACAGGCATCATTGGCAGTGGCGTTATCCTTGCATCGTTTGTTGTAAGTATTTTACTGTTCCTGCAGGTGAAAGACGGTAATACGGTTTCCGTGGTTTTGTTCGATTTTATCAAATCCGGAAAGCTCGATATTCCGTTCAGCTTCCAGGTAGACCAGTTGTCATCCATATTCCTGCTGATCATTACGGGGGTGGGCTTTTTAATTCACCTGTATTCTACCGCCTATATGAAGGAGGAAAGCAATGCACATTTTGCGCGGTATTTTGCTTACCTCAACCTGTTTGTATTCTCGATGCTGCTGCTGGTAATGGGCGGCAACTTTCTCATTATGTTCATCGGATGGGAAGGTGTGGGGCTGTGCTCTTATCTGCTGATCGGTTACTGGTTCAAAAACAATGACTACAGCAGCGCTGCCAAAAAAGCTTTTGTCATGAACCGCATTGGTGACTTCGGCTTCCTCCTGGCAATGTTCTGGATGGTGCAGCAGTTTGGTTCCCTGACATTCGGAGATGTGTTTTCCGGGGCGGAAAAGATGGAAGCCAATAATACCGTATTGACAGGTATCACCCTGTTGCTGTTCCTGGGCGCTGCCGGTAAGAGTGCGCAGATTCCCCTGTATACCTGGTTGCCCGATGCGATGGCAGGTCCCACGCCTGTGTCGGCGCTGATACATGCGGCAACGATGGTAACAGCGGGTATCTATATGATCGCCCGCAGCAATATTATGTACACGCTGGCGCCGTTTACACAGGGCGTGGTGGCCGTAATAGGGCTGGCAACGGCTATCCTGGCCGCAACGATCGCGCTGAAGCAAAATGATATTAAAAAGGTACTGGCTTATTCTACTGTAAGCCAGCTGGGGTATATGTTCCTCGGCCTGGGGGTAGGCGCTTATACGGGGGCGGTGTTTCACGTAATGACACATGCCTTTTTCAAAGCATTGTTATTCCTCGGTGCAGGATCGGTTATTCATGCCATGCACCATGAGCAGGATATCCGGAGCATGGGCGGATTGAAAAAACATTTACCTACTACGCACTGGACTTTCCTGGTTGGCTGTATTGCCATTGCAGGCATCCCGCCTTTGAGCGGTTTCTTTTCCAAAGATGAGATACTGGCGGCAGCGTTTTCCAAACATGTGGTGTATTGGGTGATCGGCGTATTGGGTGCGGTCATGACCGCTTATTATATGTTCCGCTTATACGCTACTACGTTTCTCGGAAAGTTCAGGGGAACGCATGAGCAGGAGCACCACCTGCACGAGAGTCCGGCTGCTATGACGCTTCCTTTGATCATCCTGGCTATTCTTTCTGCTGTAGCAGGCTTTGTAGGCATACCGGAGGTGCTCGGCGGCAGTCACAAGCTGCAGGAGTTCCTGGCGCCCATATTTGCAGCGTCTTCCAAACTTCAGCACCCGCATGCCATCAGTCATGCAACGGAGTATATGCTGATGGGTGCTTCTGTTGGCGCTGCTGTGCTGGCAATCATTTTTGCTATCAGCCGTTTCAGCAAAAGACCGGATATGCAAGATGCGACCGGCTTTGGAAAAGTACTGCAAAACAAATGGTACGTGGATGAATTGTATGATGCGGTAATTGTTAAGCCACTTGGCAGGCTGTCCGACCTGCTGAACAATATTATAGAAAAGCTGGGAATAGACGGGGCTGTAAATGGCATTGGTAAGCTGGTAAATTATGGCGGTCGTCAGCTCAGGCTTTTGCAGAGCGGGCAGGTAGGCATATACTTATTAATGATGGTGATTGCGGCATTTGTATTATTTATTATTCAACTGTTTGTTAAATAGGCTATGGATCCAAAAGATGTACTCATAACGTTTCCCGAATTGCTGCTGTGGTTTCCGTTGATCAGCGGGTTAATAGCTTTTTCCCTCAAGCATGGCAACAGCGCAAAAAACTGGGCCCTGGTATCGTCGTTCATTACATTAGGTATTGCTGTTACCAGCTTATTCTTTATGGATAACGCCAAATACTTTAACCTGAATAATGTAAGCTATTTCTGGATGCCTTCTATCGGCAGCAGCTTTGCCCTGAAGTATGATGGTATGGCAAGACTGCTGTGCCTGCTGAATGCTGTAGCTTTCCCGCTTGTCTTCCTGGCTACCTACAAGCAGCAGTATAAGAACAGTAATGCTTTTTATTGCCTGATGCTGCTTACCCAAACCGGCATGATGGGTGTGTTCTGTGCGATGGATGCGCTGGTGTTCTATTTCTTCTGGGAGCTGGCGCTGATACCGGTCTATTTTCTTTCTTCCATATGGGGGGGCGAAAAAAGGATACAGGCTACCTTTAAATTCTTTGTGTATACGTTTGCCGGTTCGCTGTTGTTGCTGATCGGTATCATATATGTGTACCTGCATACGGCAGAGCAATCGTTCTCCCTGAATGCGTTTATGCAGGCAAACATACCGGCTAAGGAAGGAAAGCTGGTATTCTTCCTGTTCTTTGTGGCTTTTGCCATCAAAATGCCGATCTTTCCTTTTCACACCTGGCAGCCTGATGCCTACGAGCATTCACCCACCGGTGTTACCATGATATTGAGCGGCGTAATGGTAAAAATGGGTATCTACGCGGTCATCCGCTGGTTGATCCCGGTATTTCCCGCTGCCACAGGCATTTTTGCCAATGTCATTATCTGGTTGTCTGTTATCGGAATGATATACGCATCTTTATTGGCCTGGCGCCAGGACGACCTGAAACGGCTGGTCGCGTACTCTTCTATTGCCCATATCGGTTTGATGTGTGCGGCCATCTTTGTCAGGAATGAAAGCGGACTGGATGGCGTGATGGTACAGATGTTCAACCACGGTGTGAATGTCATTGCATTGTGGATCGTGATAGAGCTGATAGAAAGAAATTTCGGGACCCGCAAAATATCCGAGCTTGGAGGACTTGCCAATGCTGCGCCAACGCTTACCGTCTTCCTGGTAATAACGGCATTTGCAAACATAGCTTTACCGTTGACCAATGCGTTTATCGGTGAGTTCTTAATGTTCAACGGATTGTTTGCCTATGGCAAAGCCGTGACGGCTTTCGGGCTGATAAGCATTATACTGGCCGCTGTGTACACGCTGGGTATGGTGCAGAAAGTGTTTTATGGAGAGATGAGTGCAGTTGTTTCGAAAACCACGCCGGTACTGGGCAGAGGTGCCGTAGCAGCTTTGGCAATAATAGTAGTGATCATTTTTGTGGCAGGGGTATATCCGAAGCCTATGTTAGACTTAACGCAGGATTCGGTAGACCTGTTTTTCAACAAGTTAAAAGGATTATAATTACAAGGGTATAATTATGGCGGCAATTATTTTAGCAGCAATATGGGGTGTAGTAATGATGTTCAGCGGGTTGTTCATCAAAAGCAAGGCAGCAGCCAAATATATTGCTGTTGCCGGTATACTTGTTTTACTTCTGGTAAACGCGCTGGATTACTACAACACCTGGAGGATCAATTTTGATACCAGGGGATTGCTGGCATTTACTACTTTCGGCACGGTATTCAACGGTGTTGCCTTCGGTATTACCCTTATTTATTTTTTGCTGAATGGAAAAGAGTTTGAAGATGTAGGCAGGGACACCTATGATTACTATGCGTTGATATTCTTTTCCCTGTGCGGTGTTACGCTGGTATCGTCTTTCAACTCCCTGCTGATGTTGTTCCTGGGTATAGAGCTCATCTCCATTCCTATGTACATCCTGGCAGGTAGTGATAAACGTAACCTGAAAAGCAATGAGGCTTCTCTTAAATATTTCCTGATGGGGGCCTTTTCCACCGGTATTATGCTGATGGGTATCGCTTTTTTGTATGGTGCCACCGGATCGTTTTATGCAGGTGCGGCCAATATGCCCGGCATGGAGCCCATGGTAGCCATTGGTATGGTTTTCCTGCTGATAGCTATTGCTTTTAAGGTGAGCGCTGCACCTTTCCATTTCTGGACGCCGGATGTATATGACGGAACCCCTACGGTGTTTACCGCCTATATGGCAACGGTAGTGAAGGTAGGTTCCTTTATAGGGTTTTTAAAGCTGTTTGACGCTGCGTTTGGCAAGAGTCACGGAGAGTGGCAGTTGCTGCTGGCAATACTGGTGGCGGCTACCTTGTTTATCGGGAACCTGACAGCCGTATTCCAGCAGAGCGTTAAGCGCATGTTATCATATTCCAGCATTGCCCAGGCAGGCTTTATGCTGCTTTCCATTTATTCGTTGAATACATTCGGCAGGGAGGGACTGATCATTTATGCAGCAGCTTACAGCATTGCCAGCATCGGTAGCTTTGCCGTGCTTGCAAAGGTAAAGGATCATTCCCTGGACGGATTTAACGGGCTGGCAAAAACAAATCCCTTCATGGCGCTGATGAATGTGGTTTTCCTGCTTTCCCTTACCGGTATTCCCCTCACTGCCGGCTTTTTTGCTAAATATTATGTATTGATTGGTGCAGTTAAAAGCGGCCAGAACCTGTGGCTGGTAATATTTGCCGTATTAATGGCTGCCGTAAGCGCCTATTATTATTTCCGTGTCATCCAGGCGATGTATTTTAAAGACGGTAACCCGGAGGTAAAGCCGGTGACTTCCGCATATAAAATATCACTGCTGGTAGCGGCTGTTTTGATCATAGTGATCGGTTTGTTCCCTTCCATTCTAACGAAAGCTTTATACGCGTAAAAAAAAGCGGGATAACCTGCGGTGGTTAAAATAGAAGAAGAGATCAGAAGACAAAATGATTTTTTTCTCCATCAGTAATTTTTTTCACTTCTATTTCATACAGCTCCTCCAATAATCCGGGTGTAAGGTTTTGCATCGAATCTGCAGAGAGAACCTGTCCGTTTTTCAGCATAACAAAATGCGAACAATGGTGGGCAACCTGGTTGATATCGTGTATGGCCATGATAATGGTTTTTCCCGTGCTGCAAATGTCTTTCAACAGGGAGAGCGTAGAGACCTGGTGTTTCGGATCGAGGTTTGAAGTGGGCTCATCCAGGATGATGACAGGCGTTTGTTGCGCCAGTGCCCGGGCCAGGTAAACTTTCTGCTTCTGACCGCCGCTAAGCTGGCTGATATCCCGCAGGGACAGCTCTTCCAGGTTCAGCTCCCGCATGATTTCCCAAACAATATTTTTATCTTTTTCAGATGGCATCCAGCCGGTATAAGGATTACGGCCTGCCATAACGGTATCGAATACGGTGGTGGCAAACACAGGCGTGTGGGATTGTTGCACATAAGCAATTTTCCTGGACAATGTTTTGCGCTCTATGTGGCTGATGTCCTCTTCATTCAGGGAGATGCTTCCTTTAGCGGGATGCAGTATTCTGGTCATCAGCTTCAGCAGGGTAGATTTACCCGACCCGTTGGTGCCTAAAACTGCAGTGAAGCTGTTGGCGGCAAATACATGCGATGCACCCGCCAGCACAGGGCGGCTGTTGTAGGAGAAATGAACGTTTTCAACGCTTAAGACCGCCATTGGTAAAATGTTTTAGACCTGATCATTAAAAATAAAAACACCGGCGCGCCGATGACCGATGTAACGATGCCCACCGGCAGGGATACCGGGCTGAGAACCGTACGCGATACAATATCGCAAAGCAATAAAAACGCTGCTCCTGCAGTGGCGACGGCGGGGATAAGATAGATCTCGTTGCCCCCGATGATGCGTCTCACAATATGCGGTATTACCAGCCCTACAAATGCAATGAGTCCGTACACTGATACAATGCTGGCTGTGACCAGTGACGCCAGTATCATGCCGGTAAGCCGGAACCGTTTTACATTCAGCCCCAGGCTTTGGGCGGTGTCGTCACCCTGGTTCAGTGCATTGAAGTGTCTGGCGTTGTATATAAAGTAACCGGTGACCGGCAGCACGATGGAAATCTGTAAATAGATATCTTTCCAGGAGCCCTTTGAAAGATCACCAAAGCTCCAGTACACGATCGAGGCCAGCCGGGCGTCATCGGCAAAGAATTGCAGGGCGGAGGTAAGCGCGGCAAACAGTGTGCTTGCAATAATGCCTGCCAGCACCATTACCACCGGCGATGCGTTGCGTTGCTTTGACAGCGACAGTATAAAAAAGCAGGCCGCCAACGACCAGGCAAAAGCAGATAAGGGAATGACCAGGGCCTGCATGGAAGCGGGTATAAAGCCGGTTAAGGAAGGCAGCGTGATGGCCAGGGAAGCGCCGAATGCCGCCGCATTGGAAATGCCTAATGTAAAGGGTGACCCCAGGGGATTACGCAGCACACTTTGCATGATGACACCGGAAACGGCGAGTGCCATACCACTGATGACCGCGGCAAGCAGCCGCGGTAACCTTATAGTGAGCAGCACCCTCTTTTGCAGCTCCTTTGCTTCATCTGTTGCCCCCGCCAGGTCGGACAGCGGCAAAGCTCCCGGACCTGTTACAAAACCCACGATAAACAAAAGGATCAGCAGCATAAACGTTCCTGTAAAGAACAGGCGTCTTTTTCTGTGTATTTTGTCGTATTGTATCCTGACGGTCTGTTTGAACATCGTGTTTTATTGTTTTCCATGTTGTACAAATGGCTGATAGGTATTTTTCAGCTCCGTAAAAATATCAATGCCATAAAAGAACAACAGGGTCTCTCTTGCCTTTTCTTCTATATCAATATCATTAAATGCCTGCGGGTACAGGGTTTTCCCTATGAACCAGGTATTACATATCAGATTTTCAAAATTAATGGTATGCCAGTTGAACGGAAGTACGGTGTAGATATGCCCGTTTTTAAAGGCCGATAAATTCTGGAATACGGGCTGCGTCAGCTCCTGTTGCCAGATATTTTTCCCCGCTGCGTCGAGGAAAATATAGGGCGTATTCCAATGCAATACCTGTTCCACATCCAGGAGCATATTTTTCTGACCCGATCCGATTCCTCCGTATCCGGCAGAGACGGCATCGGCAGGATTGCGAATACCCAGGTAATAAAATGGTGGATAACGTACACGGGTAGATGCCAATCCATGCGCGCCGTTAAATGCCACACCGCCCAGGTAGGCGGAAACAGGATCCCCACCCGCGGTGGCTGACCGTGCTGTCCAGTCTTCTATATTTCTTTCAATGTAACGGATCAGGCTATCCGCTCTTTCCTGCTTTTTCAGTAATTTTCCCAGGAATGTCAACCCGTTGTAGAACTCCTGCTTCAGATCCACCATATCACCATAACTGACCACGAAAACCGGCTTGCCGGATTTTTGTTGCAGGGCATCCGCTTCCTGTGCAGTCATATACGTGGCAATGACTACATCTGCATTGCTGACCGCCAGCAGCTCGGGATCGATGCTGTTGCCGACCCCCATTACCGGCAGCGACCTGAGGGAGGGATTGGCCATCAGGTACCCCACCACTCTTTTTTTTTCGTTTTGCTCCACGTATGCTACCCTGTCTGCCGACTGAAGATAACAGACCAGCCGCAATGCTCCGGCACGCAGGGTTACGATGTTCTCTATATTCTCCGGTACTTTGATCTCCCGGCCCAATGCATCTGTTACCATTACGGCATTCATTACATGCGGCGTTCTTTTCGTATCGCAGGCAGCTACGAAGCAGCCTGCTACCAGGACAATAGCGATAAGCGTATTTGTAATTTTCAAGCGGCAGAATTTTAAAAGTTGTAAGTGTGCTCTCCATAATAACCACCGGAAAAACCAAACTGGCTTAGATTCCTGTTAAAAGGCGATTGTCCCGGGCCATATGCCGAGGGGTGATGATGCATAATAAAATTATTTTCCTGAACATATTTGTGTTATAAATGGATTGTACAATTTACAGGATAAGGAGGTGTAGCAATAATGTAAAAATAGTGTTACCCTGAAGTGCAAAATTTTCCCTGTTTAAAAAACAGGGAAAATCTATCAGGACACTTTCGTCATGGATAATTGCCCGTGAATAATACCTTTCACAGCGGTAAGGCGATTGGCCAGCTCCTTCAGTACCGTGGCTTTTCCTTTTACCGCTATTATTTCCAGACAATTATCATGATCGAGGTGTATATGCTGCGAGCAAAGAATAACGTGATGAAAATCGTGCTGTATATCTGTGATCTTATCCAGCAGCTCCCTCCGGTGATGGTCGAAGAGCAAGGTGATAGACCCACCCACTACCACATCCGTCTTCCATTGCTTTTCTATTTCTATCCGTTGGATCAGGTGGCGGATCGCCTGCGACCGGTTGGGGAATTTGTTATCCTCAATATAATTATCGAGCAACTGCAGTACATCTTTTTCTATCGAAACCCCGAACCTTACAACTTTCATACGCTGGACTTTACAGGTTATATGAATTAAAATACATTTACGAAATACAAAACACCCACAGAAAACAGATTCAGGTTTTGCCCGGTATTGGCTGCTGAAACAGTATTGTTATACTTTACCTGGTTATTATAATAGTATGCAAACATCTTCATCTGCTGGCTGGAAATAGGCTGGAATTCCAGTCCGGCAAGGAAACCGATATTTTCTCGGAAATTATTGCCTACGTTGTTGCTGCCTGTTTGGCTGGCGGCTTCATAATATCCTTTGGCGGTAACGAACCAGCGTGGAACAAATTCGTAATCCATGCGGAGAATGGCGCTTTTGTAGTTGATGTTATCGGCAAATACCCGACTTGCTCCGGGATTAGCATTCAGGCGATGTGCATTAATTGCCGGGGACGCTATATTCGGATAGTCCATACCCAACCCGGAGTATTGAAGATCCAGGTAGGCTTTGAACTTGTCCAGCACCAGCTTGTTACCCAATGCGAATGAGTGGTTTGTTTTGCCCGATGCAAACTGTGAAACATTATAACTCCAGAAGGTATGGTATTTCTGGTCGAACATTTTGCCCAGCCAGCTTACATATAAGCCCATGGGTGTTTTGGCAGGCTTCACCCCGGTAAAATCATAACCTGTATTGCCATAGGTGGTATAAAACGTTTCGTTGTACGTATTATGCAACTGCAGGTGGAACGAATGGTTCTTGTTTACCTGGTATCCCAGCTTCAACGCCATCAGAAATATATTGGTCTGGTAGTTGATGAATTCTGAATACTGGTATTCAAAAGTAGGATTGTTCTCAAACTCCCAGCTACCTACATAAGCTGCCTGTTTTCCGGCATTGATGGACCATTTTTTGTCTTTGCCAAATTTGTAGTTTACGGAAGCTATGTCCAGTGAACCGGGTGAATTGTCCTGGCTTTTGGGGTTGTGAGACTGGTTGATGCGCCAGCGAACCCTGAAATCCAGGTCAGGTACAATGGTGCCCAACACTTCAAACCGGGCTTCATTCATTTTGATACGGGACTGTGTTTCGCCATCCGGAATTTCCAGCGAGCTTCTCAGCAGGAAGTTCATGTGTATGTTTTCCAGTATATCGGGCTTATTTTTGATCAGCAGGGAAGAAGGTGTTTCTTCACCGGTTATATGGGTGGTGTCGGCGATCAGCGAGGGCTTTATAGAAGTCTGGGCAACCAGTATTTGCGATCCGATCGTACACAGGAGGACAAACAAAAATTTTTGCATAAAAAATTGGTTTAAAATTTTATCAGGCGATACTTGCTTTTCTTTTAGATTTTTTTTCTTTTAGTTTTTCTTCGAGCCAGGCGCACCATTCATCAATGCCTTCTCCGTTCAGTGAGCTTACCTGTAGAACCGACAGATCCGGGTTGACCTCTCTGGCATCTTTCGCGGCGGCTTCAACAGAAAACGGCACATATGGAAGCAGGTCGGATTTTGATACCAGCATCAATTCGCTGGTGAGGAACATCCGGGGATATTTTTTTGGCTTATCGTCTCCTTCCGTTGAAGCCAGCAGGGTAACCCGGTAGTCTTCTCCCAGGTCAAAAGCAGCGGGACACACGAGGTTGCCTACGTTTTCTATGATCAACAGGTCCACGTCTTCCAGGTTGATATGATCCAGCGCCTGGTATATCATTTGGGCTTCAATATGACACATGCCGCCGGTTACGATCTGCAGGGCATTGATGCCCACATCCCTAAGCCTGACCGCATCACGTTCTGTTTCCGGATCACCCACCAGTACGGCTATGTTCATTTTATCTTTCAACCGCTTTCCGGTTTCCTGCAGCAGGGTGGTTTTTCCACTGCCGGGGGACGAGCAAATATTAATGATCAGGACACCAGGAACTTTGTCCCTGATCGCTTTTGCTACAAAATCATTTGCCTTTAAGAGGTTTAAGGTAGTGCTGTCACACTGTACAGAACCCGCGGGCATCTGGTTACTTTTAGGTTTTGTATCTGTCATATTTCACCATTTTATGCTGTTAAAAATTCTACTTTACTTATTCTTAATTCTTCTCCCTGTACTATATGCCGGGAAGGAGTGCCGCATTCGCATACAAACCTGTGTTGCTTTACTTCAAAATTCTTTTCACACCGGTCGCAATGCGCGATGATGGGAAGTAATACTACCTCCAGGTCTATTTCTGCCAGGTATGGCTCTTCCTGTATCAACGCCTCAAATGCATTCTGTATCAGTATAGGTTGTACGTTGCACAACAAGCCGGCCTCTACCTGCACCTTGATGATGTGTTCGAATTTATCGGCATAGTTTTGCTGCAGCGTATTAAAAATATCCCGTACTATAGGCACTTCATGCATCCGTTATTTTTTTACAGTCGTTTTCCTGGCGGGTTTCTTCATACCGCTTTTTTAGGTACTATCTTTTTAGCCGGAATTTTTTTGATTGATTTTCCGGGGGTGGTTGCTTTCGTTTTCTTTACCGGTTTTGTCTTTTTTATTGCCGGT
Source organism: uncultured Chitinophagaceae bacterium (assembly GCA_934502905.1). Taxonomy (GTDB): domain Bacteria; phylum Bacteroidota; class Bacteroidia; order Chitinophagales; family Chitinophagaceae; genus Agriterribacter. The sequence continues at coordinate 2,406 of CAKSVK010000067.1, read as the reverse complement.
ACCTGTTCCTCCTTTTCAGCGATATGGTGTTGGATGAAGCTCCAGCACATATTGCCGATATTGGCCAGCCAGTCGTGCATGGCTTCGCCGCTTTCTCCCAGCGTTCTTATGATCAGCGCGTTATCGCCGCATTGGGAAAACCCGTAGCTCATATCTGTAAACTGTTCGGATAAGAGCTCATCCAGCTCAGATTTAAAGCTGTTTGCCCAGGGAGAAACAATGATAAGCGTTCCCTGATGGGTATGTCCTTCAAAGAACAACATCTTTTCGACGGGCTGCCCGGAAGGGGTCATCAGCTGGTTATCATAGAACAGTAGCTTCCCCTGCCTGTAAATTTTTGTCCTGCTGTGGATCTTTGTGAACGCAAACCTTTCTCCCGAATGGATACGCCCGCCACTGATGATATCACCCCAGATCAGGTTGGCGCCTGCCGACAGCTCAATTTTATTTTCCGTGTCAAAAATGGCATTTTTGAAAGGGATCATCGGCTGGGGCAGGTACTGGAATATAGCGTCGTCTGCCACCCGGACATGCGTAACCTGAGCAGCACCTTTCTTCATAGGGTGTAGCTTGTTGAATGACTGCGTGAAGAGCTTCATTTCAGATCTTGCCGGAATATTGATATCAATATCCAGCTCATCACCATCCATGACGCCCGGCGAATAACACATCATCATTACTTCCAGGTGATCCTGCAGCAGCCTCGATCCGTAGTGCACAATTTTATAGGGAATATCAAACAGGCTGTCTACCAGATAGGTTTTGTCTCCTTCTCTTTTGCAGCTAATGACGATCTTGCTCGTTATGGAATTATCTCTGTTGATCATTATTTTTCCAGTAAAGCGTATTTTTTGATCCAGTTGATGACATCGTTCAACCCTTCCTGCTTTTTCAGGTTTGTTTTCAGGAAGGGGCGGTCGCCACGCATTTTCTTCGCGTCTCTTTCCATCACTTCCAGGCTGGCGCCTACATGGGGTGCCAGGTCAATTTTGTTGATCAGCAGCAGGTCGGATCGTGTAATGCCGGGGCCTCCCTTTCGCGGAATTTTTTCGCCTTCTGCCACATCTATTACAAATATGGTTACATCAGCCAGGTCCGGACTGAAGGTAGCGGCAAGGTTGTCGCCACCGCTTTCTATGAACACGATCTCGGTATCGGGATGCAGCTTTACCAGCTCTTCCACGGCTTCCAGGTTCATGGAAGCATCTTCGCGGATAGCGGTATGCGGGCATCCGCCTGTTTCTACACCGCGGATCCGCTCTGCCGGAAGCCGGGAGTTTTTGATCATAAACTGGGCATCTTCTTTTGTATAAATATCGTTGGTAACGACACATATGCTATAGTCGTCACTCATTTTCCTGGTAAGGGCTTCTATTAAAGCTGTTTTACCGGAGCCTACGGGCCCCGCTACTCCTATTTTTACGTATGTAGCCATTCAATTGTTTTTTTGATTTTAAAGCCATCAGGATATATATATCCTTGTATAAAGTTTTTCGTGTTGCATGCATTTTATTTCCTGCCCTATGCAACAAAGACCTATTAATGATTCATCCAGGTCTTTCTGTTTTTTTACCAGCTTTGTGATCAGCGGATGCAGGTCAAAAAGGATCTTTTGGCCGGCTGTCTGGCTGATCGGTACTATTTTGGCGCAATTGGTTACGATACCGTTGAGCGTATTGTAATAAAAAGCAGCCAATGCATCTTCCGTTCCTATTCCGGCAGCTTTTGCATATAAGCCGAACGCGATAGGGTAGTGGCCGTGCAGCTCTCCTTTTTGAATGCTTTCGGCATACTTCACGCAGGGACTGTAGGCTTTTAGTTCGTTGGCCAGCTTAAGAAACCGGATAGCGAGCTTTTTGCTGGCATCCCGTATTTCAAAAGGTGCTTTTAATGCGGTAACCAGTTCGTCCAGCGCTGTAAGCTTTGCCCATAGCTTTTTCCCGGCGGGAAGCGTATGTGCCTTGTACAGGAAAGCAGCGTCATTGTAATAAATATTGTGCTCCAGCATTGTTTTTGCATAGGTGGCGGCGGAAGCATTGTCTTTTACGATGCTGCTGCTGACATATGATTCCAGGCCGTAAGACTGCGTAAATCCTCCTATCGGGAACATGGAATCATTGATCTGTAACAGTGTAAGTAGTTTTTGCATCATCTATAAGTTTACATTTTCGCTGCCATGGCCATGTACCCGCAACATATGGGTCCGTAATAATTTTTTTATTTCAATACGGGGCTGGTAGCCTGCTCTTTCCAGCAGGGTATAAAGCGGTGTTTCGTAAGCTACGTTCACATTGTTGTCGTCGTCAATAAAAATGGGTATGTGTTTATTGCCGATCTCAAAACAAATGATCCCCATTTCCCTTAAGGTTCGCGGTGTAAAAACAATGCACTCGCAGGGTTTGATGA
>CAKSVK010000066.1 GCA_934502905.1 uncultured Chitinophagaceae bacterium | reverse complement strand
GCATATACCCGTGTAAAAATAGCACCGAAGTATAAGATGATTGCGGAATAATATACCCACAACAGGATAATGATCACATAACCTGCGGCTCCATAAGCAGTAGACAGCTTATTTTGACCAAGATAATAACCAATCACCAGCTTGCCCACCAGGAACAGGAAAGCGGTTGCAAAAGCGCCTGCTTTCACATGTTTCCAGGATATTTTTGCATCCGGCAGCACTTTAAATATCAGGCCAAACAATACTGCCGTTATGAAAAAAGATAACAGAATATTCACGATATAAGCCAGTATCACCTGTGATTCCGGGAAAACGGAAGTGAGCTTGTGAATAAGGATATCCATCAGCGCGTTCACAATTAATGAAACCAGTAATATAAAGCCCAAAGACACAATAACGGAAAAGGATAACAGCCGGTTAACGATCAGCTTCAGCCAACCCTTTTTCGGCTTGGTTTTCAGGTGCCAGATCATGTTGATAGAGTCCTGTATTTCGCTGAATACGCTGGTAGCAGCAAAGATCAAAGTAACAGAACCAATGATCCGTGCAAAGCCGCTTTGATAATAGAGTGTCGCATTTTTAATGGTATCCTGTATCTGAAGCGCCGCGTCTTTTCCTACCAACCCGCTGATCTGCCCGTATATCGTTCCTTCAATGGCCTGCTGCCCGTAAAACAAATCACTGATCCAGATAACCAGTATCACCAGTCCCGGAAAAGAAAAGATCGTATAGTAAGCCAGTGCAGCGCTTAGCTTCATCACCCTGTTATCAATAACTTCACCTCCTGATTGCGCAATTATTTTCCATAAAGTCTTTAAAGTCATAGGCCTTCTTTTTAAATCATACCCATGCCTATAAAAATACAACAACCGGACCAGTTTACAGATCGCAGGATGCAGGTTACAGGTTTCAGGATGCAAGACACAAGTTATAAATGGTCAGTAATAAGTGGATAGTAGTAAGTTAAGTAATCTGTATACCTTAAAATGACTTTCACATCCTGCAACCATATCTCATACTACTACTAACCACTTATAACTCCCTACTAACCCACTTACTTCTATTCACGAGAACTTCATCCGCTGTATACGTATCGCATTTAAAATTGCCAGCAATGCCACCCCCACATCAGCAAAGACAGCTTCCCACATGGTAGCCACACCACCTGCGCCCAGTACCAGCACAATGGCTTTCACCCCGAAAGCAAGGAGAATGTTCTGCCACACGATCTTTTTTGTCTCCCTGCCTATCCTGATGGCCATAGGAATCTTTATCGGTTTGTCGTCCTGTATTACCACATCCGCTGTTTCAATCGTAGCATCGCTTCCCAGTCCACCCATGGCAATACCCGCATCGCTTAAGGCTACCACCGGTGCATCGTTCAAACCATCTCCAACAAATGCCACCGTTTCTCCCCGTGATTTGATAGCCGTAACCTTAGCTACCTTGTCTTCAGGTAACAGGTTCCCATAAGCGCTTTTAATATTCAATTCTTTTGCAACGTATTGTACCACGCCGGTTTTGTCTCCGCTCAGCATGGTAGTTTTTATATTCATTGCCCGCAGACGGTCAATGGCTTCCCCCGCATCCGGCCTGATATTGTCTGCAATCGTGATGTATCCCGCAAATTTGCCATCGTAAGCAACAGCTATGGTAGTATATACAATTGTTGAAAGACCCGTATCATAACTTACTCCAAACCTGTCCATCAGCCTGAGATTGCCGGCGAGCAACAGCTTTCCGTTTACGGTTGCTTTTAATCCGTGTCCAGCCATTTCTTCCACATTGCTTAAAACAATAGCGGTATCAATATCCCCTACGTATTCATGAATGGCTGTGGCTACGGGGTGTGTGCTGTTACGCTCCAGGACATTGACCATCTGTAGCAATTGATCCCTGTCAAATTCCGGCCTGAAAACAACCTCCTGCACCTTAAATACACCTTCCGTCAGTGTACCGGTTTTGTCCATTACCACATGTTTTATACCTGCCATGATATCCAGAAAATTGCTTCCCTTGAACAGGATACCATTCCGGCTGGCTGCACCAATGCCGCCAAAATACCCCAACGGTATAGAGATCACCAGCGCGCAGGGACAGGATATTACCAGGAACACCAGCGCCCTGTAGAGCCAGTCTTTAAACTGGTAATCCGCTACAAGAAACCAGGGCAAAAAACAAATACCGACGGCAAGAAACACAACGATCGGGGTATATACCCTCGCAAATTTCCGGATAAACAATTCCGTAGGCGCCTTTTGCGCAGCAGCATGCTGCACCAGCTCCAGTATCCTGCTCAGCTTACTGTCCTTATAAGTGGCCGTCACCTTTACCTGCGAAATGGTATTCAGGTTGATCATACCGGCCAATACCGTTTCACCTTTTGACTTTGTATCAGGCTTACTTTCACCTGTCAGCGCAGCCGTGTTGAAAGAAGCAGAATCTGTCAGCAATTCGCCATCCAGCGCCAGCTTCTCTCCCGGCCGTAGCTGGATGATATCATTGATCTGGGCTGCCACAGCCTGTATCGTTTGCAGTTCCCCGTTACGCAGCACCTTTACCTCATCCGGACGCTGATCGAGCAGTGATTTAATATTTCCTTTGGCCCGTGACACCGCCATTGCCTGGAATACCTCCCCTACCGCGTAAAACAGCATCACTGCCACCGCCTCCGGATACTCCCCCAGTGCAAACGCACCAACCGTCGCGATGGTCATCAGGAAAAATTCTGAAAAAACATCTCCTTTTATGATGCTACCCAACGCATCCTTTATTACAGGGAAACCTACCGGAATATAAGCAACGGCATACCATCCTGCCCTCATCCAGCCGGTGAACCAGGTTTGCGGTATCCAGTTATCCAGTACAATGGCCGTTATCAGCAACACAAATGAAATGATTGCCGGTAAAAACAGTCCCAGCATATTTCCTGTAGCAGCATGATCATGCGAGTGCCCATGCCCGTCATCATGGCTGTGGTCGTGACCGTGGTGGTCGCCGGCATGGTGATGATGCTTCCCTGTCTTGCCATTACTTCCCGCCTGCAGCTCCTCCTTTGCACAACAAGTTGTTTCCTCTTTTATTGCAAGTGTTTTATCTTCCATTATATCAGTCTTTTAGTCTTTTGCCTGTATTCAATATAGGTTGTTCCATGTTGCTTTTGCAAAAACTCCTCCTCCAGCCTGATCTGTACCTGTATCAATACATATCCCACTACCAGGAACAACAGGGTAATGGCATTGGGTGTTACCAGAAATAACCCCAGCAGGCTGGTGATCATTCCCAGGAAAACCGGGTTGCGTGAAATCGCGAACAAACCATCCGTAACCAGTACCGTCGGGGTTTCATGATCAATGCCTATCCGCCAGGAATCCTGCATCTGCTGCTGGGCGGCAACCGTCCATATAAATGAAATCAGCAACAGGCAGAGTCCTGCATATATTACCCACCTGTTGTGTAACACGTTAAAGGGCAAAAAAGAAAAATATAACTTCGGGAAAATGGCATATACTGATACATACAGGAACAACGCGATCAGTATCAGCTTAAAATAAAACCCGATCAGGCCATAAGCGCTGTCATCCTTTGGCAATACCAATGGACTTTTCTTTATCTTCCGGGCTGTAATGATCGTTTTCCATACAAACGCCACACCCAAAAACAGGATAAAATAAACCAGCAACATTACCGGCAGCCATCCGCTCATAACATAAGATTTATAAACAAAATTAGAAGCGGAAAGCATGCAATGCTATTGCAAAGTTACGGGGGTGATAATGAATCATCTCATACGTAAAAAATTAAAATCCGGCCAACAGTTCCACCTGCTGACCGGATCCGTTCTTCTTCTCTAAAGTTTTATTTTAATGCCACCATTTACTACAAATCCATCCACCGGCGCATATATGTCCCTGAACTCCGGGTTTTCGATAGAACCGGTATAAATTGTATCAAACCGGGTTTGCCGTGTGTTTGTAAAGTTTTCAAAGTTGATAAACAGCGAGAAATGCTCCCACAGCTTCTCTATCATAAAACCAGTGATCCAGTAAGGCTTTCCATAGCTGCCGTCGTTTAACTGTTGCCGGCTATAGTAATATGCTTCCAGCCCGATTTTCCATTTCTCTTCTACCTCATACATCAAAACATTATTCAGTCTATGCCTTGCCGTAAGAGGAAGCCATTGCCTGGCGGAAAAATGCGTATTGGCATCCGTATAGGTATACCCGATAAACAGCTTAAAATCATTATAAATAAGCTTAATATTGGTTTCCATTCCTTTGGTATCAATATGACCGGCAGCGTTCTCAAAGCTCCATTCGCCTGCTCCCGTGTTCACCAGTACCAAAGGTCTGTTCAACCGGGTATAAAAGAACATATGGTTTATACTAAAACCCACTTCTCCGAACTGAGTTCTGTAATTAATATCCCAATTACCACCTACAGAACGCTCATTCCTGGTTTTATTGATATCAACCGGCATGATATAACGGAACTGTCTTCTTTCTGCTTCTTCCGTAAATATAGTGGGAGTCTTATAACCATAACCACCGCCCAACCGTGTCGTCACCTGGCTGGTAACCCTGTACATTGCCGACACCCTTGGTAAAATTTCAAAGCCGTATTCACTTACATAATCACCACGCAATCCTGTCTCCAGGGTAAACTTATCTGTGACGGACCATGCATTCTGCGCAAATATCCCCAGGGTATTATAGCGATAGTCGCGCAAAGGTTCTGAAGGATGTAGCTTTTCACTTAACTTATCCGTAATAAAATTGGCACCTATTACCCAATCCGTATTTTCTCTTTTGCTGTTCCATGTGAGCTCCGTAAAAGAAGATTGTTGTAATGCATCAAACGTGTAGCCGGGTATACCGATCGACCGGTCAAACCAGCTATAGCTGGTTTTCAATTGCAGGGTTGCGTCATTACCCACTTTATGTGCAACTCCTATCTGGGTAGTTATACGGTCAGTATTGTTTTGTTCAAAATAACCCGAGCCGCCATGTTTGATATAGTTGATATCACCGCCGATCCTGTCTTCTGTAATATAGCTGATACCCATATCCGCCGTTGTTTTCTTCCCATATATAAACAAACGGGGATTAACCGTATATCGTTCAAATTTGGGAATAGCGGTCAAGCCAATGCCGGCAGGGTCAAAAGGTCTGCTGCTGTTCCGGGAAGCAAACATTGTCATGCCCAGCTTTCCGTAACGCTGACGGTAAAATCCACTGAGATCCAGTCCGCCTGCAGAAGTTCCGTTGGCCAGGAAATTAAGCTCCCTTTCCTTTCCCGGAGTTTTGGAAACAAGGTTTACCAATCCTGCAATAGCACCTCCGCCGTATAATGTAGAGGAAGAGCCTTTGATGACTTCAACCTGCTTTAGATCAAGAGGTGCGACCTGAAGCAAAGACAGCCCACCGGAAAATCCTGCATACAACGGATAGCCGTCACGAAGCATCTGGGTATAGCGGCCATCCAGTCCCTGTATACGTATACCCGCATTAAAAGAGGTAGCAGAGGTCTGTTGCGTCTGGATCCCGGTGCTCTCACTCAACATCATCCGGATATCGCCGGGTTTCATATTTGCTTTTTCTTCCAGCTCCTCCCCGGAAATCACTTCCGTACGCGTAGGCAGGTTGGCTATGGTACGGCTGGTTCTGGTAGCTGTCACAATTATTTCCTCTTCCTCGTGTTCATGATCATGCTCCAGTAATATGATCACCGGCATGCCGGATGAAACCGGGAAAGAAAACTTTTCTGTTTTCTTTTTGTATCCTATATAGCTTATTTCAAAGCTGTTACTGCCCTCAGGTATGTTTTCAAAAGTTATTTTACCATCCGCATCAGATATAATAGTCTTGTTTTGTTCTTTCCATATCACACTTGCCCCGTGCAGCGGCGCTGCAGTTTCTGCATCTTGTATAATACCGCTAAATGTATGCTGTGCCTTTGTTGCCAACACCATACAACACAGGCATATGCCCGAAATGATATACTTCATGTCTTGCTTTAAGAATTTTTAGTTAACTTATTTGTATACCGGCTTAAACGGGAGGATAAAACGTGCATTCATAACAGTAAAGCACATCCGGTTTGTAAAAAAATAGCCGCCTTTGCAAATCATTCAACGGTCAGGGAACATAACCTTTTTTATTTAATGTCCCTGATGGTTATTATCCTCCTAAAGGGATCCGTAAAAATTACATTTCAGCGATCCTTCTTTGTCCATACATACCCGTGGAATAATGAACAAGAATATAAAAATAATTACACCAACCGGGGAGGTTGCCAAAAATCAGAAGCGTAATTTGAATGTACCGTCACAACAGGATAACGATAGGCCTTCTCTGTTTCTTTATGCTCTTCATTTACTGCTAACAGGTCAACTGAAGGATAAAATACAATATGGGAACAGCACATCTGAAAGGGATTACAGAAGTCGCCACAACAATCTTCTTCCCCTGCAGGAACGCGCGCTTCCATTTCTTTCTCACAGGATATATTATCACAGCACACTCCGGCAGCCTCTCTTTCATACAAGGACAACCCAGCCCCCGGCTTCAATACCAGCAGCATGGTTACCCATATCAGTATGACGGCTGTAAATTTCATCCCCACAAAGTTATTGGTATTTTTTGAACAGGAATAAATAACAATGTTTTCAGCAAATGTTTCCAACCTTCTGCAGGCAGGAAGCCTCGAAAGATAAATGCCGAAATACGCCCCTGTCACTCACAACCGTTCTACCAACATCACACCATGCTGGTTTTTATGATACATATTGTAGATCAGGGTATATTTCGGATCTGCATCCCTCCGTTGTTTTATGGCGTGAGCAGGAAAAGCAGGCTGGCAGGCCAGCCATAACGCCAGGGCAGCGCTGGTGCCAAACTCCCCAAACATATGCTTATAACGCACAATAGTGGCTGTATCGAAAAGATCATATGCAGCTTCGTAATAATGCCGGTAACGGTTATCGCCGTTTTCCCCGGCTATCAATATATCTATTGATGTTCCTTCCGGAAGATGAGATTTTACAAAATGCTGCAAAAAAGAACTTACAGCTGCCACATCTTCCGTATGCAACAGCTGCACTGCGCTGATCTTTGTCAACGCCCGTTCCGGCTGATCACTCACCCAAAATGCAGCAGCCCCTTCTCCTGCCATCGTTCCTTTTGAATCAACGTTATACAACCCTGCATTAGCAGTCAGATCTTCCTTGTACCAGCCATCCAGGTAATCAATATTGTAGTTGTAGGTTGAAATTTCATCCAGCCCTTCCAGCAGCAGGTTAAAGCCCGGGTTTTCTTTCAACAACATCATAGCGTCGAGCACGGCATTTTCAAAAGCCAGTCCTTTATGCACATGTGTGATATTGTATTTTCTGTTGGCCGTCATCAAGCCGAGCTGAGCGGCGGTAGCATTAGCCGTACTCTGCACAAAGTTGCCGGGGGTGAGCATCCCCTCTTCGTAATCCATGATCTGGTTCAGGAACTTTATACAGTCCTCCATTCCTCCGTTCGCCGTTCCGATGATGATCCCATCCGGCTGCTGATCTTTGACCAACGGTAATGCGCAACCGACACCCATCCTCACAGCACGCCCCATCCTGCGAAGCATGCCGGGAGGTACGCCTTCATATACCGGCTCTTTTGCGAACAGCTTGTTTTCAACAGCAGGCGCCAGGGTTTGCAGGTCAATGTTCCCGAATGTCTGCTGTGCCGAAATACAATTTGTCTTGTGTATATACATGTAGTGAACTGCTGTTATATTTTCAAAAATACTACAACGCGGAAAAAATCAGGGAACTGCAATTACCTCCGAACCCGAATGAATTTGTCATCGCATGCTTCAATACCTGTTGCTTGTAATGGAGCAAAGGGATGAGCCCGGTAGCTTCTATAGGATCCTGAAAATGTATGGCCGGGTATGCCTCCTGGTGATAAAGGCCCAGGATGCCGGCAACAGCCCCCATAGCGCCGGCAGCGCCAAGGGTATGTCCGATATGGGCCTTCGTAGAAATAAAGGCAGGCGGTTTTCCGAATACCTGCAGCATGGCAATACTTTCCACCAGGTCATTGTTTTCTGTAGCAGTACCATGCGTCACAATAAAATCGACTGCTTCCGGTGCCAGTGCGGCTTCGCGCAATGCCTGCCGCATGGCCAACTGTGGTCCGATACCGTCATCCGACAAAGACGAAGGATGAAAAGCGTCATTACTGTTGCCATATCCTTTAAGGACAGCGTATATCTTCCTGCTCCCGACATCTTCCCGCTTTTCCAGCACCAGGAAGGCGGCGCCTTCTCCCAGGTTCAGCCCCTGCCTGTTCTTATCAAAAGGCGTACATTTTTCGGGAGAAAGAATATGCAGGGCATTAAAACCATTGATGGTAAACTTCGCCAGGCTATCGGTGCCGCCGGCGATCACTCGTTTACATAAGCCATGCTTTAGCAGCCTTGCCCCATACATAATAGCATTGGCCGAAGAGGAACAGGCTGTATTGATAGAGTTGATCACGCCACCGACCTGGTATCTCTTTTGCAGGTAGAGCGACGGCGAGGAGCAATCATATTCTGCCAGGTATTCAGAGCCATCTGATTTTTTATTGGCGTCATGATAGAGCTCATCGGTCAGGCACATGCCGCCTACCGTGCTGGCGCCAATAAGCGCAGTGTCACTTCCTGCTAGCTGCGCTGGTGTGATGCCGGCATCTGCCACCGCCTCATCAAATGCCTGCAACGCCAGCAGGGATGTTCTGGTAACGCCCTTTTCCCCAGCCAGGAGCTGCTGTTTCAATGTCTCCGTATCGGTTTTTATTTCGCCGCAGGGGCGCAAACCTGCATATCGTGTAGGGAACATGGAAAGATCAGTAATACCACAATCCCCATTGATCAGCGCCTGCCGGTTTTCAGCCAGATTTTTGCCAACAGCGCTGATGACTCCCAATCCCGTAACTACTATCTCAGACAAAACAGCTTATATTATTTGGTTCGGTGTTCCACTATATAATCTACCATAGTATTCACATTCACCAGTATTTTTCTTCCCTCTTTCGGATCCTGTATGTTGATGCCATATTCGCGTGACAGAAGCACGATCAGCTCAATTGAATCGATCGAATCCAGTCCCAGTCCTTCTCCAAATAAAGGCTCATCATCCTTTATATCTTCCGGCTTCACATTGGTAAGGTTTAAAAACTGTATGATTTGTTCTTTCAACTTCTGTTTTAATTGTTCTTTTTCCATCGGCTGATTTTTCTAAATGAGATTTTTTCTTTTTAAGCCATAAAATGCCAGAAACTGCAATAATAACGCAATGATCATTAAAGGTATAATATTCGGTAGAATATCTCTTAATTTACCGCCCTGCAGAAATAAGGCATAAAATGCTTCCAGGCACCAATATAAGGGCGAAATACGCATGATAAGCTGAAAAGAAGCCGGCATGACAAAAGAAGGTACCAGCAAACCACCGATAGCCGCCAGCAATACGATAGATACCGCCCCGAAGCCGTTTGCCTGTTCCTGGCTATTGGCATATACGCCCACACAAATGGCAAAGCTGGCGGCGCACAATCCGCACATGATCACCACCACCAGCAACGCCAGCTTATCGGCAGGAAAATTCAGCGCCGGCAACTGCAGCACAGGAAACAACCATGCGCCGATCGCAAAAATCACCGCTGCCTGCAGGATCGTGATGCTGATATAGGTTATCTGCTTGGACAAAATAGCAATGGAAAAGCTGGTAGGCAATGTGCGCAACCGGATAATGCTGCCATTCAGCTTTTCCCTGACAATGCTGCTGCCCAGGGAAATGACAATAAAAAACATGGCAAATATGGTCCAGGCAGGGATATTATGCTGGGTGGCGTTAGGTATATGCCTTGTATGATTAATAGCAACCGGCTCCTGCAGCACGGGAGTTTGATTGGCAACGATCTGCGACTCCAGTGATCCTGGAATAGGTTCGTCGTTGATATAATAATATAATTGCTGTACGATATACCTGCTTTGTATTACCTGCAGGGCACTCTGTAAGCCGCCATCCACACTTTGCCGGAAAGAAGCCTGCAAAACGGGGTGATAGTACATCACCAGGGGGCTACGCTGTGCACCTGTATCGGTTGATCCCACCTCCGGCTCCAGGCTTTTCAATGCCCTGGCTGCAACTCCTTTCGCCCGGTCCAGCACTTCAGCGGAATAACGTTCCGGTATCAGAATGGCCACCAGGGCATCCTTGGTATTCACCTCTGCCCTAAGCGCCTCGGGTGTGGTGGCAGCAGCGGCTTTTCTTATATGAAACATACCGGTTTGCGTCAGCGCTTCTTCCAGCTCCGTGGCAATACTGCCCGTATCCTTGTTCAGCAACAGCACAGGAATCCTGTTCACCAGCTCAAACGTGCTGTTTTGCACGGATGCAATAATAATGGCCAACACCACCGGCATCAAAAACATGATAGCCAGCCCGATCTTATCCCGGAAAAGGATCCTGAAGTCTTTAACGATGGTAGAATACAACTTGAATAACACCGGCGGAGTCAGTTTTTTGCGCAAGATACCTTGAGTTTTTTAATTGTGGTCAGGCATCCGTATCCCCGGGCAAAAATCCCCAGGTATCCATCAACATACTCATTCTTTCAGCAGAAAGCGCCGGGGCGTTATAATGCCCGGCTGCTTTTTTTTGCCGGTAGGCTTCATAAATGGTCACAGCACAGGCTACGGAAATATTAAGCGACTTAATGATGCCCACCTGCGGAATGATAAAATTACCATCGGTATATTGCATTATTTCCTCACTCACGCCGGAATGTTCATTTCCAAACACCAACGCAATGGATTCCGTAAAATCGATGCTGTACAGGTCAACGGCATCGGAGCTGAGATGGGTGGCTAATATTTTTTTGTATTTCCTACGCAAGTCCTCAAAACAAGCTGCAGCGTCTGTATATTGATGAATGGTCAGCCATTTGGCTGCACTGGATGAGCTTTTGGCACCCCATTTCTTATGGCGGGGTATTTTGGTATTCAATACGTAAATATCCTGGATGCCCACAGCATCACAGCTACGCATAACTGCCGATATATTATGTGGATCAAACACATTTTCCAGCACAACGGCCAGATCACTTTGTCTTTTGTGCAACACCTGCAACAACCTTTCCTTTCGCTCGGGAGTCATTACCGTTTCCTGTTTTAGGCGGCGAAGGTAAACAAAATGAAATAAGACGGCCTGGTATCGGCCCCGCTATCAGTAAGTGATCGTATAATTAGCGAAGAATTCACTTCCTTTCCGCGTCACCCTGCTGGTCAATACCCGTTTTTGGGAATCAAAAGTATTTTGAATGGTAAATACGCTTATATCCGGATATTCCGCACCATTCGGAACCGTACGCACCTCCCGCAAAGCACCATAGCGGTGCACGGCAGCATCCAGCTCTATGCCTACATCTTCCAGCACTATTTGTAACGGGTAAAAGAACACGCTCAGGTATTCATCATAAAACATAATGCCTTCCAGGAAATGACGATCCTTTCCTCCCAACACCATATACAGGCTGTCCAGTCCGCTGCCGGCAGCATCTCCATATACGTAAGAGGCCCCATAATAAGCATCGCTTGTTCTTAATGCAAGCCTGTTCTTATCGTCGTAAGTAAACTGGTACGATTGTAAAAATACCGAAGCGCCAAACTCTCCACCTTTGATCTCTTTCAGGAGATCATTTTTATAGGTATAGTCTACCGTAACAGGAATGCCGGTAAAATATTTACCGTTCACAGTCATTTTTGTATTTTCTGCAGACCCGGAGAAAGTTACATTCATGGTATCTTTTGCCGACACAGCCGTGATGGGATCGATATGCTCAACAATGACCCTGTTGATAGTGTTTCCGCTCCGTTGCACGGTAAACTTCCCGGCATTGTTTCCTGCATTATTCAGGTATTGCACCTCCTGCAGGTAGCCGTCAGCGTAAGTATATCGTATTGCGGGCTGCTCGTTAAACTTTACATTTACCTGCCCGGCAACACTGTAATCAAAATTAATATTGTACGATGTGCCGTTGCGGTGCTCGAATCCGATGGAAGACGGTGGGTCTGCAAGGGGGTATTCTACGATGGAAGTGTCAGGCGGATTGGGTGGAGGCTCTGAACCCTTATTTTTTCTACAGGATGCAATCACTACCACCAGGAACAAAAAACTCAACCATTTTACAGATATCTTCATAACCAGTTTAAAATTTAATATCCCGAATCCATATCAGACAATAATTATACGACGAAAAAGCAAACTTGGTTGTATAAATAAGATAAAATTCGCCTAATAACCTTCTGCAGAATCGTCTCCCCTATTATCTGCAACAGCCTCAAAAGTATAGGAATTATTATTTTTATTAATTTGTATCAGTTCTGTTCTGCCGATCTTTCCCCTGGGCGTTATGGCATACCCCATCTGTTTTAATGAATCCAACGTTGCAGCCGGAAAATCCTCTTCCACGAAAACTTCATCCGGCAACCACTGGTGGTGGAACTTTGGTTTGTTAACCGCATCCTGCGGAGAAAGCTTAAAGTCAATTATATTCACAATACTTTGAAAAACAGAGGTAGGGATCGTTGTTCCGCCGGGAGTGCCTACCACCAGGAAAGGTGTTCCGTCTTTCAGTACGATCGTGGGTGTCATAGAGCTCAGCATACGTTTGCCGGGAGCAATAGCATTGGCCTCCGTTCCGATAGCCCCATACATATTAGGGACACCGGGTTTAACACTGAAGTCATCCATTTCATCATTCAGCACAAATCCTGCTCCGCCAACTACCGTTTTACTGCCATAATGGTCGTTTAACGTAGTGGTGACGGCTACTACATTTCCCCATTTGTCCGCAATGGAAATATGCGTGGTTTCTTCGCTTTCCTTTGCGGGTATACCGGCTTTCACACGCTCACTGTTCCCTGCTTTCCCCGGGGTAAAATCTGCCATGCGCGACTGAAGGTAATCATCCGCTATTAATCCTTTTACCGGCACATTATAAAAATCCACATCCCCCATAAATTCTGCCCGGTCTGCATAGGCTCTTCTTTCAGCTTCAATCATCAGCTGCACTGCAGCCGGAGAATGAAATCCCATTTGCCCGATCTCCCTGTTTTCTATCATCTTCAAACATTGTTCAATAATGATGCCACCACTGCTTGGAAGCGGCATGCTCACGAGGGTATGGCCTTTATAGTTAAAAATAACCGGCGTTCTTTCTTTGGCTGTATAATTTTTAAGGTCTGCTTCTGTTATGATCCCATTGCGCTTTTTCATTTCCTCTACGATCAGGCGGGCCGTTTCTCCCTCGTAAAACCCCTTTTGCCCGTTGTCGCGAATCCTGGTAAGGGTAACCGATAACTCCTTTTGGATCAGCGTATCTCCTTCTTTCCAGGGAGCATCCTTTTGGAAAGCTGTTTTAGCAGTATTGTATTTTTCAAAATCCCCCTGTAAGCGGTTCAGGCTTTGCGCCTCCGATGCAGTGATCGCAAAACCTTTTTCCGCCAGCCATATGGCAGGCTCAATGAGTTTTTCAAAAGGAAGGGTACCATATTTCAGGGAGGTAAATAAACCGGCTACTGTTCCGGGAACACCTGCTGAAAGATGCCCCCGCTGGCTCCATTCCATTACCGGATTCCCTGCACTATCCAGGTACATATTCCTAGAAGCAGCTCCCGGCGCCGCTTCCCTATAATCAATAGCGATGTTCTTCCCGTCCCGGAGATTTGCCACCAGAAAGCCACCACCACCGATATTGCCGGCACCGGGATATACCACCGCAAGCGCCAGTTGCACGGCAATAGCCGCATCTACCGCATTACCTCCCTGCTTAAGCACTTCCACCCCTACCTGGCTGGCCAAAGGATGTGCCGATACAACAGCCCCATTGGTTGCCGTAACCGTTTTCCGGATGGTGTAATCAAATGGCTTAATAGCAGATACAGGCGGTGTGCAGGACCAGGAACCGAAAATGAGAATAATAAACAAACCGGGAATAATACGCCTCATGAGCATGTGATTACCAACAAATATACAAAACTAAGGCTTTCCCGTTTTCCCGGATAACAGGAGCCGGTCAAAAAGATGTAGGACATCATTACCCGTTTGGTGACAGTTATTTTCTAAGCGCTATTGTCACGCCGGACAAGGTACCACCATAGTTGTACGAAATCTGAAATACCGGTTTGGTATTTTCCAGTAAATTGCCGCATAATCAAAACGATCATGAAAAAAGCAGTCTCCGCTCTCGCCCTGTTTTTTATAAGCACCAGCCTGTTTGCCCAGTTGCAGTCGCCTGAAGCATTCCTGGGATACCCGCTTGGAAAAAAATACACCCCCCATCATAAGATCGTCAGCTACTTCAATCATGTGGCAGACAATTCCCCCCTGGTAAAGCTGGTGCCTTATGGGGCAACCAATGAAGGCCGCCCCCTGCTGGTGACTTTTATATCTTCTCCGGATAATATCCGTGACCTGGAAAAAATAAGGATGAATAACCTGCGGCTGACGAATATAGTTAAAGATAACGTGGCTGCAGATACATCGGCCCCCGCCATTATCTGGCTCAGCTATAATGTTCACGGAAATGAAACCTCATCGTCGGAAGCAGCCATGCTTACCATATACGAGCTGGCTAACCCCGGCAACAATAAAACAAAGGAATGGCTGAAAAATACGGTTATAGTCATTGATCCCTGTATGAACCCTGACGGAAGAGACCGTTATGTTAACTGGTTCAACAGCATTACAGGAAAAAATTTCAACCCACAACTGATTGCACGGGAGCATCGGGAACCCTGGCCCGGCGGCAGAACCAACCATTATAATTTTGACCTGAACAGGGACTGGGCCTGGCAGACCCAACTGGAGAGCCGGCAACGGCTGAAATTATACCAGCAGTGGTACCCTCAGATACATGTAGATTACCACGAGCAGGGTATCAATAATCCTTATTATTTTGCACCGGCGGCGCAACCTTACCACGAGATCATCACGCCATGGCAGAGAAGCTTTCAGCAATCCATAGGCAAAAACAATGCAAAATATTTTGATGAAAAGGGGTGGCTGTATTTTACCAAAGAGGTATTTGACCTGTATTACCCTTCTTACGGTGATACCTACCCTATTTATAACGGTGCGATCGGAATGACGTATGAGCAGGCAGGCGGCGGATCTGCAGGGCTGGGTGTTTTAAAAAAAGAAGGTGATACGCTTACCCTTTACGACCGTTTGATCCATCACTACACAAGCGGGTTAAGCACCATAGAGATCTCTTCGCAAAACGCATCCCGGCTGGTCGGTGAATTCAGGCGCTTTTTCAACAACGCGGTAAGCAAGGGTACAGGCAACTACAAAACATATGTGGTAAAATACAATGCCGCGCAGGAACAAAACATAGGCGCCTTGCTGGAATTGCTGGATAAAAACAATATTGAATACCATTCCGGCAGCGGTAGCGGCAAAGGTTATAATTATATGACGGGAAAGGAGGAATCATTTACTATTGAACCCAGGGATATTGTGATCAGCTCACTACAGCCAAAATCTACGCTTATATCGGTATTGTTCGATCCGCAGCCCAAGCTGGTGGATACTGCCACATACGATATCACAGCATGGGCGCTTCCCTATGCCTATGGTTTAAAAGCTTTCGCCGCCAAGGAAAAAACAGGTACCCTTTCTGTTTATCAGAAAACGGAACCGGTAAAAAATGAACTTTCTGACACCTACGGATATGTAATACCCTGGGAAGGGCTGAAAAGCGCAAAAATCACATCCCGGCTCCTGCAGAAGGGTGTAAAGCTCCGCTTTGCAAAAAACGATTTTGAGGTGGCCGGTAAAAACTTCAGAAGAGGTGCCGTACTGGTATTAAAAGCCAGCAACAGCCGGTTTGAAGGGTCTGCGCTGTGGAAGCTGACTACAGATATTGCCAATACGGAGAACCTGAAGATTTATCCTGTTTCCACGGGTTTTGTTGACAAGGGTTATGATTTCGGAAGCAGAAATGTCGCATACCTGAAAGCGCCAAAAGTAGGTTTATTGACGGGAACCGGCATCCACGCCAATGCCGCGGGGGAAATCTGGCATTTCCTGGAGCAGGAGCTGGAGTACCCGGTTACATTGATCAGCCCCGAAGACCTGGAACGACTCAACTGGAATGAAATAGATGTGCTGGTGCTTGCAGACGGCAGGTACCCGTTCCTGAATAATAAGATGCTGTGGGATAACATGAAAAACTGGCTGGGTCAGGGTGGCAGGCTCATTGCTTTGGAAGGAGCTGTAGCGGAGCTGGCAAAAGCAGGTATCGATCTTAAGTTCAAAAAAGAGGAGGAGGATTCCGCCAACAAGGCAGACAAATATGCATCCCTGAAAGTTTACGAAAAACAGGAAAGGGATTTTATTTCCGGAACAACTCCCGGCTCTATTTATAAAGTAGACCTGGATACCACGCACCCGCTTTCTTTCGGGTATCCGGCAAATTACTATACTTTAAAAATGGATGATCACTTTTATGAGTTCATCGACAAAGGATGGAATGTAGGGGTTATCAAAAAAGACCATTTATTATCAGGCTTTGTAGGCGCCAGGCTTAAAAAGAAGCTGAATGACGGCATGATCTTCGGTACCCACCAGCTTGGGAAAGGAAATATTGTGTACCTGGCAGACAATGTGCTGTTCCGTAATTTCTGGCAAAACGGAAAGCTGCTATTTGTAAACGCCATGTTCTTTGTGGGTCAGCAGTAACGAGGGAAATGGTACAAAATAAAAAGCCGCCTCAATAGTCTTGAGGCGGCTTTTTTTATTTTATCGGAATTATTGGGTTATAATCGGTACAATCACCCTGTCATCACCCAGCACCATTTCAGCGAAATACTCTCCTTTGGCAAATGCTGTCAGGTTGATCTCATTCACTGTATTTACAATGTGTGTGATCAGCACTTTTCTTCCTATCCTGTCATAGATGCTCACCTGTATCGGTTTGTTCGGCAACTTGGAGAGCACCAGCTTAGGCTGCCCGTAGCTTGGGTTAGGCGTCACTTTCACCCTAATGTCGCCCAGGTAAATATTGCCTGAAGGAACAAAGAAGTAAGAGACTTCGCCCGGACATACCGCATGACCTACCGCTACTGAGTATAATCCGTATCCTTTCGGCTTCAATGTCTTGCCGGTCGCTCCCGGGATCAGCTCGCCACCTTTATACCACTGGTAAGAATCTCCCTCGGTAACCGTCAGCATATTTCCGGATTCGGTAATCGTTGGAACCGGGGTATTGCTTGCGGTCACTACCACCTGGCCTCTTTCTGTAACGCCACAGGCTGTTACATCCACCCAGTAAGTATTTGAAGAAGATACAACAATGGTGGGTGTTGTGGCGCCGGTGCTCCACAAATAACTGGCGCCCGGATGTTCTGCATTCAGGGTCAGGCTATTTCCAAAGCAAAGGATGGCATCATCTCCAAGATCCACTGATACCGGCGCTTCAATCAAAGATATGTTGATGGAAGCAGTACCTGTACATCCTCCGTCTGTAACGGTTACACTGTATTCACCCGGGGTTGTAACCACGCGTGTCCTGGTGGTTACATTATCATGCCACAGGTAGCTGGCACCCGGATAACCGGCATCCAACACCAGGCTTTCGCTCGGGCATATGGTGGCATCATCTCCCAATGACACTGGGATGGTGGTTGAAACGTTCACCGTGATCTCGCCATTTCCGGTACATCCGCCATCGCTAACCGCCACAGTATAGGTTGTTGATACGGTTGGATTGATTGTTATGGTACGTCCCGTTTCGCCATTGCTCCACAGGTAAGTCGCACCGGGATGTCCAGCGTCAAGTGTCACGCTGCTTCCTGCACAAACGGTTGTATCGTTTCCAAGATCAACTGTCAGGGTATTGGATACCGTTACGTTGACAGAGCCACGGCTGGTACATCCTCCTGCCGTAACGTCTACATAATAGTTGCCGCCGGTTGTTACATCTATTGTGCGGGTTGTTTCATTATTGCTCCACAGGTAAGTAGCCCCGGCATGGTTACCGGCATCCAGGGTCAGTGAAGATCC
>CAKSVK010000065.1 GCA_934502905.1 uncultured Chitinophagaceae bacterium | reverse complement strand
TCCTGATGCTGTTTGTGAATGATCTTTTTGAACCGGGCGTTCCGCAATGGCTGGTACATACAAAAGCGGAAACGGATGGTATGGGGCTGGCAGATTGGGTATTTCCGGGTTTCCTGTTCATGGTGGGCATGTCTGTTCCTTTTGCCATAGACGCGCGAAGGAAGATGCGTAATACGGATGTAAACATACTCCTGCATATCACCATCCGCACGGTAAGCCTTTTGATTATCGGCGTTTTAATGCTTAACAGTACGCGTATCTCTCCCGAACTCACCGGTATGAACCGGTTTGCCTGGGCCATCGCCATGTACGTATGCGTTTTTCTCATCTGGAATCAATACCCGCCCCGGTCCAGGTTCCGGAATGTTTTCCTGGCTATGAGATGGCTGGGCATTGCCGGCCTGATCGTTTTAGCAGCTATTTTCCGGAGCGGTACGCCTGAAAGCCCCGGCTGGCTCATTACCGGCTGGTGGGGCATCCTGGGATTAATAGGCTGGGGATATTTTTCGGCAGCGCTTATCTATCTTTTTGCAGGTAAAAGGATCTTAACGGTCGTAATAGCATGGCTTTGCTTCCTCGCATTGAACATTCTCTCGCAATCGGATGTCTATACGCTACCGGAAGGTGTACAACGTATTTTTGATGTGATAACAGGTGGCAGCGTACCTACCATTACCCTTGCCGGCCTGGTCGCAGCCTTGATCATGCGCAGGAAATCGCTTAATTCAATGCAGGTATTCCTTACGCTGGTTATTTCGGGGATTATTTGCCTGGCAGCCGGATTTATTTTGAGGCACTGGTTCATTATTTCAAAAATACAGGGCACTCCCAGTTGGGGAATGATCTGCAATGGTATCAGCTTTGTTTTGATCGCTCTATTGTATATATGGGTAGACGTAATGGGAAAAACCTCTTGGGGTAAGCCTTTCGAAGCGACGGGTAAAAATTCTCTTACTACTTACCTGGCGCCCGATATCATTTATTATCTCTGCTGGGGACTCAGCATTCCCTTGTTTTTTTATAAGCAGGAAGGCAATACGCTGCTGGCGGTAGGAGGCTCATTGGTTTGGGCGTTTGCCATGATGGGCTTATCAGGCTTGTTGTCCCGCATTCATGTCCGTTTGAGGTTATAATTCATTTGAGCTTTACACGGGCAGGGTTGTTATCTATAAAGGCGGCCCAGTTGTTTTTAGATTTTCCTTTGGCAGTCGTCTTCGGTATAACAGATCCTAATTGAATATGGTGGCATACCGCCACCGCCAGCGCATCGGAAGCATCATAAGAATGAAGCTGGTTTTCCAGCACAATGATGTGCTGCAACATTTTCCATACCTGCTCTTTATCCGCATTTCCGTTGCCGGTGATAGATTGTTTTACTTTTCTTGGCGAATACTCCGTTACCGGGATGCCCGCCTGCATGGCAACGGCAATTGCTACGCCCTGTGCCCTGCCCAGCTTCAGCATACTTTGTACGTTTTTACCAAAAAAAGGAGCTTCAATAGCAAAATGGGATGGCTTGTACTGCTCTATCAATGCAGCCACTTTTTTTTGGATCAGGTCCAGCCGCTCATAGTGGTCTTTTTCGGTAGAGAGTTTTACCGCGTTCATTTCCAATAATTTCACCGCAGAATCGTTAACAACAATGATTCCATATCCCATAACGATGGTTCCGGGGTCGATACCTAAAATTACCTGTGGCTTTTTATGCAAAATGAGCGTTTTTTAAAACCATTGCTGGTATATCGCAAAAGTATCAAATTATTGCTCAACCGGGTGGTAGGTCCCATGGTTTTTGCATGGCTTACTTATTCCATTTACCAGCAGGTGATCCGCCAGCCGGACCTCGATCAATCTCTCCGGTACATTGCAGCGGGTATATACGGCGGGCAGGCGTGGAAGTTCTGGACAGTTGTTGTTTTATCGGTTCTAAACTGGTTGATAGAAGCCAGGAAATGGCAGGTACTGATGACACCTGTGCAAAAACTTTCTTTGCAGGATGCATTCAAAGGCACGCTGGCCGGTGTGGCATTTGCCGTAAATACACCCAACCGCATAGGCGAATACGGAGGCAGGATGCTGTACCTGAAACCGGAGCACCGGCTCCCCTCTGTTTCCCTTACGATGATAGGCAGTATCAGTCAGCTGGTCATCACCCTGGTGGCGGGTATAACAGGAATGGTATTAGTGAAAACTTATTTTACAGGTGTCGCAGCACAGTATATCAGTGAGGCGGGGATCAACCTTTTTTTGGGTATTGTTTCTGTATGTACTTTCATTACTGTTATCCTTTATTTCCGTTTATCCCGGGTAATCGTTTTTTTTAACTGGTTGCGGCTGCCGGAGAAATGGAGGCGGCATATTGATATCATCAAGGACATCCCTGTTAGTTTTTTGTTAAGAGTACTGTTATTATCTGCCTTTCGCTATGTTGTTTTCGTCTGTCAGTATATATTGCTGCTGCAGGCATTACAAATTGAAGTACCAATAATGGAGGGATGCTGGTTGATTAGTGTTTTATATTTAATTTTAGCGTTGATTCCGACAGTGACGTTGCTGGAGTTAGGCGTGCGGGGAAAGATCAGTATCATGTTGTTGCAGGGATTCAGCGCCAATACCATTGGTATCTATGCCGGTGGGATGGCTATCTGGTTAATAAATTTGATAATTCCGGCCCTGGCAGGAAGCATGCTGACAGCCAGGTTGAAGGTATTTAACATGAAAAGATGAAATGTAAGTTTTTTGTTACCATATTATTAACGTTTGTTTTTGCCACGCGGCTTTCGGCAGGCAATGAATTCTGCAGCATCCGGAATACCAGCTTTTCTGCCGGCGAAAAGATCACACTGAAAGTATATTACAGCGTGATCGGGCTGCACGTGGATGCCGGCACAGCTACTTTCTCTACTTCACTTGAAAACTATAACGGAAAAACCGTTTACCATTCTGTTGGAGAAGGCTGGTCCAACTCTTCCTATGACTGGATCTTCAAGGTGAGAGACCGTTATGAAAGCTATTATGATACAGCTACGCTTAAGCCATACCGTTTTATCCGTAACATTGATGAAGGAGGGTATAAAAAGCATGAGAATGCCAGCTTTAACCACGAAACAAAAACTATTGTAACGAATAATAAAGTCGTCAAATCAAAAGAATGCGTGCAGGATGTGATCAGCGCTGTATATTACGCACGCAATATAGACTTTGACAGCTACAAGCCCAACGATAAAATTTACCTGGACTTATACCTGGACGACGAGCTGCACCAGATGTACGTACGGTATATGGGAAAGGAGACCATCAAAACCAGGTATGGTAAATTTAAAGCCATTAAGTTCAAGCCCCTGCTTATCAAAGGTACCATGTTTGAGGGCGGGGAAAAGATGACCGTTTGGGTAAGCGATGACGGTAACCGCCTGCCTTTGCGCATCGAAAGCGAAATAGTGGTAGGTAGTGTAAAAGTAGATATGATGGGATACCGGAACCTCCGTTACCCGCTTACTTCCATGATAAAATTCCGGTAATATCATTACTATCTGGATGTATCCAGCTTCGGATACCCTACTTACCGGTGCAGGTTTGGTAGCACAACCTGGTGCCCGGTCAGGCCTTCTGCGGGCGGGACAGGTTTTTACCTTTCCATTACTCCAAGCTATCGATATCTATGGTAGGAAGATAACGCACTCACTATGCTTAGCCTGAATTTTTCAGGGATAAATAAGTAAAACCAAAGCACAGTCCAGCCAACGACACAAAGCCCAGAAGTTTCGGGGGCTACAGATCTTCGCTGGCCTGAGGAATCAATTGTTACTGCTGCTGCTTTTTTGTGAGCAACAAAAATACCTTTTGAAGTTTAAGGAGCATACACTGTGCATACAGGTTAAAGCGGAAATATTATAAAACAAAAAAAGCCAATAAAATATTTTTCTTTTTCACAAGGTTCTATTATCTTCAGTTTGTATTTTAATCCTTCATTGCTATTAATTACCAACCTGCCGTTCCTATCGTTTATTTTCAATTTAGTGAATTACTGATTTTTTCCTGCTCATCATTTATGTGATGGTAATGTTATCCATTTAAAGCGGATGAATAGATTTGATGATCAGAAAGATCGAAAGGTATACGAGGTAAGCCGTACGCCATTCAATGATATATAAAACAGGGAATGTATACATCAATAATTACAATATTTCTATCTGCAGTATTCCTGACTTCAAATGCGCAGCAGGTGAAAGTGAGTACCATATTGGTTGACAGCTCATTTGATAATGCTTCGCTTTTGAAATTGGAAGAGGCAACCAGATTGCTCGAAAATGTATTTAATTCCGAAGCTTTTGCGCAGTCCGTTTTGTCTGAAAAGTTTTCGGTAGGACATTACAATCTTTCAAGCGAAGAGATACTGGAGATAATCAGAAGTGGAATGGATAACTATAAAAACGCTGAAAAGGATTATTCAATAGACCTTCGTTTGACAATTTATGACAGTTACAAGGGAGGAAAAGAGTATGGGAATACGGCTATGATCAGCAGGATTACGTCTACCCATAGATGTTATATCCTGTATAATGACGTCACATGTTATGCATCCCACCTGGCACATGAATACATGCATGAAATTGGTTTTTTTGATGTCAAAAGCTGGGTTGGACTTAGAAGGACCAAAATCAATAGTGTCCCCTATAAAATAGGAAGGATCGTATCAGGATTGATAAATCAGGCAAACAGCTGTCCATATCGGTCGTCTACCTGTAAAAAAGAGTAAATATGAATACTTACAGACTTTTATTGGCGGTCATGCTAATATTATGCTTCCCACAATCTTTATGCGCTCAGAACAGGCGGCAGTTGCTGAATAGCTTTGACAGTCTTTTTGTGTCTGACAAAACTTTGGCAGAAGCAGACACCGTATTTCAACTCATAGCAAAAGCACCCATTGCTACGAAAACAAAAAAAGAAAAAGCAAATAATTGTGAAAACAGGGCAGAGTTTGCTTTTTATGTTCTTGAAAAACAAGGATTCCGGCCAATTAATTTTTGGATTTTCAAAGAAGGCCTGGTAGAATCAAAGTATAATACATCCAAACTTGTAAGCAAAAGTAATGGTTTGGTATTTAACACTAAAATTGGAAGCAAGCCTCTTGTATATTGGGGATACCACGTTGCAACCGGCATTATTCTCGAAAACAACGGGCTAAGGGATACTTTGGTTTTTGATCCATGGACGCAGGGTAAATTAGTTGATCTGCCCACCTGGTCCCTGAGCTTCTTCAATCAACCTGGCGGAAGAACCATTTATATTTTTCCCGTAACAGGGCTATATAAATTTTATGGTACTACATCAATTGGCCAATTAAGCACAAATAAGAGCAATTGGGAAAAAAACCTGGATACAGACTTTCTCCAAATGTACTGTGGATTATGCGGAATAACGCCAAATTCACAGTGTCAAAAATCAAAATACAAGAGCACGATCAGTCAAAAAAGATTAGAGATAAAAAATTACCTGGATAAGTATGGGATCGTGCTATAAAATGTGCAAAGTTGCTTTCCGGTCGGTCTGTTAGGGAAAGCAGCTCCATCGGCTACAGCCTGAAAAAGATTTTCTTCTTATACAGGAAGTAACAGAGCCCCCACTCCAGCCCGAATATAACCAGGCAGGTAATGATTTTCATTAGCAGTAGCGGAAAACCTGCCATTTCCATCAACCCGTTGGTAACAGCGCCCACATACCCGTTAAACCATCGGGCACCTACTATTTCAAAAAACAGGTAAATAAAGATAGAATTCATGCCGACAACGGTAAAAAAGAACAGGTGCTTCCTGTGGTCTTTGATATCGATCCACCAATAGCAGGCAGTCAGCGCCAGTAAACACCAGCCAAGCGATGCAAGGGTGAAAGATGTGGTTGCTATGCGCTTAATGATCGGCGTTATATGCAGCCAGTCAAGCGCAAAACCTGCTGCCAGGCATATGCCGGACCAGATCAGCAGTTGTTTTACTTTATCATTCCTTTGAGACAGCAGCAACTTCCCCGCCAGGGCGCCCGCTATGGTATGCACTGCCGTCGGGATACAATTGATCGCTACCCATCCGCCTCCGTTGATCTTGCCCATCAGTAGCAGGTCTACATAGTTGCCGAAATTATGCTGGTCTGTGAAAGGCTGGTCGAAACCCGGCACATGGGTAAAGCGGTATAATATTTCTGTCAGCAATAAGATGCCTGTGCAGATAATGATCTGTGTCCGGCTGCTGAGCCGGAAGATCAGGAATGCTACCAGCATAGTAAATGACAGCTGGGTAAGCACGTTCCAAAGCTCAAATGATAGTCCATCTTTCCGTACGGCATAGTTCAGCACTCCCCAGAAGAAAAGCCAGAAGCTCCTCTTCAATGCCTTCTTAAAAGAATGATTCCACGGCACCCCATTCTCCTGCTGCTTGTGAAGGGAATAAGCCATAGCAGTACCCGCGATAAACATAAAGCCCGGCTGTATAAGGTCCCAGAACCTGAGCCCGTTCCATTGATGATGGTCAAACTGCCGGGCAATGTAATGAAACCAGGTTCCATCGGCGTACTCATTCATCACATGATACAAGCCAGCGCCTTCCAGCGCCAACAGCACCATTATACATCCACGTAAAAAATCCAGGGATTGAAGTCTTTTAAGCATGTTAGGGAGTTAAGTAGAAATATTTTGAAAAAATAGGTCAAAAATTTTTTATTATCAAAAAAGCAATGATATTTGTGGTGTAATGACAAAAACAATCAACAAATACTGGTGGTGGCATGCAAACTCTTTCAGGGGCTTGTAGCTGCTATTGTATTTTGTTCACTAAAATATTCAAGCCCCGGTAATAACCGGGGTTTTTTGTTGACACTACAACAATTGGTATGAAGAAAATTGATATACGCACCAGTTTTAAGAAAATGCTTTCCGATATCCACACACCGGTGGGTATCTATTTACGGCTCAGAGACCGGTTCAGGGACACTGTGCTCCTTGAAAGCACAGATTATCACAGCGCAGAAAACAGCTTTTCCTTTATAGGTATCAATGCCATTGCGGGCATGGAGATCACGGACCTGCATTCTGTTGAATTCAAATTGCCGGGGCAGAAACCGGAAAAATTGTCCATTGCCAATCCCACGGAAGTGCCCGGTATCTTATGGGGGTTCATGCAGCGTTTTCAGGCACCGCCCACCGGGGATAAAATAGTATCTGCAGTCCAGGGTTTATATGGTTACTCCACTTTTGATGCTGTCCAGTTTTTTGATACGGTGAAGTTCAACGATCAGAAGCCCTATACGGCAGATATCCCGCTGATGCGTTATCGTTTATACCAGTACGTTATAGCCATCAACCATTTTAAGAATGAAATGTATATCTGTGAAAACCAGATAGAAGGACTGAAAAGTGACCTGGCGGTGGTGGAATCCCTGATCAGGAGTAAAGATGTGCCGGTATTTCCTTTTGCCGGTAAAGGTGGGGAAACATCCAACATGACCGATGACGATTACAGGCAGATGGTGCAGAAAGGTATTCAAAGCTGCTACCGGGGGGATGTTTTCCAGATTGTGCTCAGCAGGCGTTTCGAGCAGTCATTCACCGGCGATGAATTTAATGTTTACAGGGCGCTGCGTAACATCAACCCCTCTCCTTATCTTTTTTACTTCGATTATGGCGATTATAAATTATTCGGGTCTTCACCTGAAAGTCAACTGATCATAGCCAACGGGAAAGCGGTTGTACACCCTATAGCGGGTACTTTTAAAAGAACCGGTGACGATGATGTTGATCAGCAGGCAGCCGAAAGGTTACTGCTGGATGCCAAAGAAAATGCAGAACACGTGATGCTGGTAGATCTGGCCCGGAATGACCTGAGTCGTTTGTGCGACGAAGTGAAAGTAAAACATTACCGGCAGGTGCAATACTATTCGCATGTCATTCACCTGGTCAGTGAGGTGAATGGAAATGTGAAACCGGGCACCAATCCTTTTCTGTTGCTGGCAACCACCTTTCCGGCCGGTACGCTCAGCGGAGCTCCCAAGTTTAAGGCAATGCAGCTGATCGATCAGTACGAACCGACTGCACGCACCTTTTACGGAGGCGCTATCGGTTTCATCGGCTTCAACGGCAGCTGCAACCATGCCATTATGATCAGAACCTTTCTCAGCAAACGCAATACCCTGATATCGCAGGCAGGAGCCGGGATAGTAGCGGCATCGCAGCCGGAAAGTGAGCTGCAGGAGGTAAACAATAAATTGAATGCATTAAAAAAAGCAGTAGAAGCGGCAGCAGATGTAGTGCCTTCACCGGCGCATGGCACCGTATAAAACAACTAAAGAAACAGTAAGATGAAGATATTGGTTTTTGACAACTACGACTCCTTTACCTATAACCTGGTGCACCTTGTAGAAAAAATAACAGGCATTCAGGTAGATGTTTACCGCAACGACCAGATAGCGCTGGAAAAAGTAAATGAATATGATAAGATCATATTATCCCCGGGACCGGGAATTCCCGAGGAAGCAGGGCTGTTGCTACCTCTTATACAGCAGTACGTGGCCACCAAATCCATCCTGGGTGTATGCCTGGGGCACCAGGCTATCGCAGTGGCATTGGGTGGAAAGCTGGTCAACCTCAGCACTGTATACCATGGGGTATCGCTTCCCGTTACCAAGGCACCGGGTACACACACGAAATTATTTGATGGTCTGGCCGACAGGTTCGAGGTAGGCAGGTATCATTCCTGGATAGTAGCAGATGAATTATTACCCGCCGGACTGGAAGTGACAGCCAGGGACGATAACAATTATATCATGGCCTTTCAACATACGGCCTACGATATACAAGGTGTTCAGTTTCACCCTGAAAGTGTGCTGACCCCCGATGGAGAGCGGATCATGCGAAACTGGCTGGGACAGGGATCGTGAGGGAGATGAATAGGTTTTGCGCCCCCATCAAAAACCATTAAGGAGTTAACGCATAGTAAGACTTAACACTCCACTTCTTAATGGTTTTCATTACATCACAGATCGTCATGATGATCAAAATATTTCGGAATAAAAAAATATACAATCGTTGCTTAACAGATAAAACCAAATAAAGAGCATGCATAACAATATCCCGCTTATCCCGGTCAATCCCATTATCTTGGTCACCCCACTCAATCATAGTCTATGAAAAAGATATTACAATACCTGTTTGAATATAAAACGCTTTCCAGGCAACAGGCCAAGGAGGTGCTGATTGATATCTCCAGGGGAACATATACAGAGAGTGAGGTCACCGCCTTTATAACGGTATACCTCATGCGTACGATAACCATTGATGAACTACAGGGGTTTTCGGATGCGTTAATGGAACTGTGCGTCCCTGTTCCGCTGGAAGAGTACAAAACTGTGGATATTGTAGGCACCGGGGGCGACGGCAAAAACACCTTCAACATCTCTACTCTCTCCTGCTTTATTGTGGCGGGTGCAGGACATAAGGTAGCAAAACACGGCAATTATGGCGCTACCTCGGTGAGCGGCGCCTCGAATGTAATGGAACGACTGGGTTATAAGTTCAAATCAGATGCCGGTCAGCTCAGGAAAGAAATAGAAGAGGCAAATATCTGTTTTTTGCATGCACCCCTGTTTCACCCTGCATTAAAGGCGGTAGCCGTTATCCGTAAGAGCCTGGGTATCCGTACTTTCTTTAATATGCTCGGTCCCATGGTCAATCCCGCTAAACCGGAATACCAGCTGGTGGGCGTATATAACCTGGAAATGGGCAGGATCTATAATTACCTGCTGCAGCAAAAAGGTAAACCTTTTACGATTATCCACGGACTGGATGGCTACGACGAAATTTCCCTTACCAATGATACCAAAGTGATCACCAATAAAGGGGAATATGTCATGACACCGGAGCAGCTGGGAAAGCGGTTGGTCGGCGCCGAAGACATCCATGGCGGCAACACACCCGAGGAAGCGGCGCAAATGTTCCTGGATATTATCCGGGGCAGGGGCACCTGGGCACAAAATGCTGTGGTGCTGGCAAACGCAGCAATGGCTCTGCACTGCACCGGCGCATACAAAAACTATAATGATGCGTATCTTGCAGCAGTAGACAGCCTGGAAGGCGGTAAAGCTTATGGTGTGCTGAAAAAACTGCAGGGAATGCAGGGATAATTGAAAAGGTGGAAACGAAAGCGCCTGAAATGAGATCGGGCAGGTACAAAAATTAATTGTATGACTATTTTAGATACTATTATTGAACATAAAAGAAAGGAAGTAGCACAGCGGAAGATAGATATGCCTGTGTCGCAGCTGGAGCAATCTCCTTTCTTCAGGAGGGAACCGCTTTCATTGAAGAAATTTTTGCTGGACCCTGATAAAACCGGTATCATAGCTGAGTTCAAACGGAAATCACCTTCCAAAGGATGGATCAAGGCAGATGCAGATCCGGCTGTGATAACAGGGGGATACTATAAACACGGTGCATCCGCCTTATCGGTACTCACGGATGAAAAGTTTTTCGGCGGCACCACAGAAGACCTGCAAAAGGCACGTATACACGAAGCACCCATCCTGCGAAAAGATTTTATGATAGACAGTTACCAGCTGGTGGAAGCAAAAAGTATGGGGGCAGATGTTATCCTGCTGATTGCTGCCAATCTTACCCCGGCAGAAGTGAAAGCGCTGGCAGCAGCAGCCAGGAACCTCGGGCTGGAAGTGCTGCTGGAGATTCATAATGAAGAAGAGCTGGAACACATCTGTGATGCGGTGGACCTGGTGGGTGTCAACAACCGCAACCTGAAAACTTTTGAAGTAAGCATCCGGACATCCATCGATCTCAGCAAACAGATCCCTTCTGATAAATTGAAGATATCGGAAAGCGGCATCAGCGATGTAAACACCATCCTGGAGCTGAAAACCCACGGGTATCAGGGCTTTCTGATAGGAGAAAATTTTATGAAAACACCAGATCCATCGGTTGCCTTTGCCGCATTTGTTGAGCAGTTAAAACGCTAGCGGTATGCGAATTAAAGTATGCGGGATGACCCAGATCGAACAGGTGCACGCGCTGGAAGAAGCAGGCATCGACTTTGCAGGGTTTATTTTTTACCACAAATCACCCAGGTATGTAGTAGGAAAGATTCAACCGGAAGACCTGGCAAAGTCAAAATTAAAGATCAATAAAGTAGGTGTTTTTGTAAATGCAGGATACGATGAGATCATGCACAATGTGGAAGAATACGGATTATATATGGTACAACTGCACGGGGATGAATCTCCCAGGCTTTCCGAAAGACTAAGCGAGCAGGTGCCTGTAATAAAGGTATTCCGTATAAAAGAAGGAGACAAAATTGACTGGAAAATAAGAGAATACAGGCACGCAAGTGATTTGTATCTTTTTGACACAGATTGGGCCAACTACGGTGGTAGCGGAAAGAAATTTAACTGGAGCATCCTGGATGAAGCACAGATCAATAAGCCCTTCCTGTTGAGTGGCGGTATAGGTCTTGATGACGTGGAAACCATTAAAACTTTTGCTGCCGGCAGGCACCAGGACCAGCTTTTTGCCGTGGACGTCAACAGCATGTTTGAGACCAGTCCGGGCGTGAAGGATATGGAAAAAGTGAGGCAGTTCGCAGCCAGGCTGAGATAAGTTGTCGTCGGAGACGACGGAGAACATATTGGTTACGAAGTCTCTGACTTCGTAACCAATATGTTCTTCAAAGTCTGAAAACTTTACTAAAAGCAGTAAATAAAAAAGTATGATCAACAGAAATATAACATTGGCACAATACAAAGGCACGTTCCAGCAGCCGGATATCTTTGGATATTACGGGGAATTTGGCGGCGCTTTCATCCCGGAAATGTTGTACCCGAATGTAGAAGAATTAAAGTCGGAGTACCTGAAAATTATGTATGAGGAGGAGTTTCAAAAAGAATTCAGGGCACTCCTGAAGGATTATGTGGGCCGCCCGTCACCGTTATACTTTGCAAAAAGGCTCAGTGAGAAGCATGGTTCCAATATCTATCTGAAAAGAGAAGACCTCAATCATACCGGCGCCCACAAGATCAACAACACGATCGGGCAGATACTGTTAGCCAGGCGCCTGGGCAAGCACCGGATCATCGCCGAAACCGGCGCCGGGCAGCACGGCGTGGCCACGGCAACCGTATGCGCATTAATGAATATGCAATGTGTGGTGTACATGGGTGAAAAAGATATTGAAAGACAGGCGCCCAACGTGGCGCGCATGAAAATGCTGGGCGCTACTGTCGTTCCGGCTACCAGCGGCAGCAAAACCCTGAAGGATGCTACCAATGAAGCGATCAGGGACTGGATCAATAACCCCGTAGATACCCATTATATTATCGGGAGTGTGGTAGGGCCCCACCCCTATCCTGATATGGTGGCGCGGTTTCAAAGTATTATCAGCGAAGAAATAAAATGGCAACTGAAAGAAAAAACCGGAAGCGAGCTGCCGGACTACGTGGTAGCCTGTGTTGGCGGCGGCAGCAATGCGGCAGGCACCTTTTATCATTACCTGGAGGAATTTTCCGTAAAGCTGGTGGCGGTAGAAGCATCGGGACATGGTGTCAACAGCGGAATGAGCGCGGCGACTACACAACTGGGTAAGCCCGGCATACTGCACGGCAGTAAAAGCCTCGTTATGCAAACGGAGGATGGCCAGGTAGTGGAACCGCACAGCATATCCGCCGGCTTGGATTATCCCGGTATCGGCCCGTTGCATGCGCACCTGTATGAGACCGGCAGGGGCATATTTTTAAGCGCTACCGATGAAGAAGCGCTGGAAGCGGCTTTCGGGCTAACCCGGCTGGAAGGCATCATACCGGCGCTGGAAAGCGCTCATGCATTGGCCGGACTGAACCAATTGAAGCTAACGGCAAAGGATACCGTAGTGGTTTGCCTGAGCGGCAGGGGCGATAAAGATATGGGCACCTATATGGCAGCTATGGAAAACGGAAAGTACGGTGTTAGTTTATAAGCATTGAAACGATTTGAAATGAGCAGATTACAACAATTATTCGCCAGGAAGCCCGACGAGGTCCTGAACATTTATTGTACCGCAGGTTTTCCGGAACAGGACAGCACCATACCTATCATGCAGGCATTGCAGGAAAACGGCGCGGATATTATAGAGCTGGGTATACCTTACAGCGACCCCCTGGCCGATGGCCCGGTAATACAGGAAAGCGGAAGTATTGCGCTGGCGAACGGAATGAGCATCAAAGTGCTGTTCCGGCAACTGAACGGTATGCGTGATCAGCAAAGCGAATATGCCGCAAAAATAGATATACCCGTGATCCTGATGGGTTACCTGAACCCGGTGCTGCAATACGGTTTTGAGAAATTCTGTGCGGATGCATCTGCGGCAGGTGTTGACGGTCTGATACTACCGGACCTGCCTATGCGTGAATTTGAAACTGCATACGGACCTGTCCTGAAAAAATACGGACTGGATTTTATTTTCCTGGTAACACCGGAGACGTCTGAGGAAAGGATCAGGAAAATAGACAACCTGAGCAGCGGATTTATCTATGCTGTTTCCTCCTCCTCTACGACAGGAAAAGATAAAAACTTTGATGACGTAGAAGCTTACCTGCAGCGACTGCAGTCCCTGCAGCTGAAGAACCCGGTATTGGTGGGCTTTGGTATAAAAGACAGGACAACGTTTGCGTCTGCATGCAAATATACCAACGGCGCTATTATCGGCAGCGCTTATATAAAAGCGCTGCAGCAGGGAGGCAACGATATAAGAAAAACAACAAAATCCTTTTTAGAAAATATTTTACAATAAAGAGCGGAAAACGGGGCTCGAACCCGCGGCCTTCAGTTTGGGAAACTGATGCTCTGCCAACTGAGCTACTTCCGCTTGTAAAATAAATATACGATGAATCTCGCAATCATAAAATACAACGCCGGTAATATCCAATCTGTGCTGTATGCGCTGGAACGTATCGGGCAAACAGCAAGAGTAACGGACAACATACAGGAAATACAGGATGCCGATAAAATCATTTTTCCCGGTGTGGGCGAAGCCAGCAGCGCTATGCGCTATCTGAAGGAACGAGGTTTGGACCAGGTGATCAAAAACCTGCAGCAGCCGGTATTGGGCATCTGCCTGGGTATGCAGTTGATGTGCCGTTTCTCGGAAGAGAATAACGTGGAGTGCCTTGGTATCTTTGATGAAGATGTGAAATATTTTGCTGCCGCACCCCAGGCAAATACATCCGCAGGAAAGATGAAGATCCCGCAGATAGGCTGGAATAAGATATACCATTTGAAAAGTCCCCTGCTGCAAAATCTTCCTGAGAACAGCTATACCTATTTTGTGCACAGTTATTATGCGGCTTTGGGAGATCATACTATTGCTACCACAGATTATATTATACCCTACAGCTCTGCTTTACACAAAGATAATTTTTACGGTACCCAGTTCCATCCCGAAAAGAGCGCTGCCGTGGGCGAACAGATCCTCCGGAATTTTATAAGCCTGGTTGATTAGACAATAACGAAAGAGTATTATATTCCGGAATAATGCTCTATAAGGTTTTCTAAAAAACGGTTATGATCAAAAAATCAGTGCTGACAGCGGTATGTTTTGCTTTATGGCAGGTGAATATTTATTCGCAACCCGGCAGTCCGGCAGAACCTGTCAGGTATATTGGCGGCGTTACCATCGACCCCGATGTTCACGAAGGAAGACTCAGGTGGGCCGTGGGTGCCGAGAGCATACAGGTGATGCGGGCAAACCGGTCGGCAACCGATATCGCTACCGACTCGGGCTGGACTTATAATCATGCTCCTTTTCTGGCATACTGGAATAACAGGTTTTATCTTCAATACCTCAGCAATCCGGTAGATGAACATATTGCACCTGGACAAACTTTGCTGGTTACATCCAGCGACGGCAGAAACTGGGATACCCCCCGGATCGTATTTCCACCTTATAAGGCACCGGAAGGTGTGAAGATACCTGACGGATATGATGGTTATATGATGCACCAGCGAATGGGCTTTTATGTAGCGCCCAACGGGCGTTTGCTCACGCTGGGCTTTTATGGGCATACAGAAAACCCGTTCCAGAAAGGAGGTATCGGCAGGGTTGTACGGGAAATATATAAGGATGGCAATTGGGGACCTGTTCATTTTATTAAATATGAAACACATGCGGAATGGAATGAAAGCAACACTGCTTTTCCTTTTTATAACCAGTCCCTGGATACAGGATTCGTGCATGCATGCAAGGCGCTGCTCAGTGACCGGTTAATGACATTGCAGTGGAAAGATGAGGATAACGAAAAAGAACAGATGTTCCTGGATAATATTGAGGATGACAGGTTGTCCGCATTCTCCTGGTTCCGGCGAAAAGACGGGAAAATTGTTGGCCTCTGGAAAAAATCCAAGACTGCTATTTCGGAAGATGGAGGTTATACTTTTTCCGACCCGGTGAAAGCGCCGACATTAATTATGTCCGGAGGAAAGAACTGGGGGCAAAATACGGATGACGGGCGGATGGCGATGGTATATAATCCTATCGACCTGTCGGAGTACCGTTATCCGTTGGTTGCTGTAACCGGCGATGACGGTATTCACTTCGATGATATGGTGCTGGTGCAGGGAGAAGTTCCCCCGCGCAGGTTTTACGGACGGTGGAAAGACTTTGGTCCGTGTTATACCCGCGGCATTACGGAAGGGAACGGAAACCCTCCGGGTGACGACATGTGGCTGGTATACAGCATGAACAAGGAAGATATATGGATCAGCCGGATACCGTTACCTGTCAGGCACAGTGTTTCCGGTCCTGTAGCGGAAGACTTCAACCACATGAAGACCGGTGGCGAAATATATGACTGGATCACTTATTCGCCCAAATGGGCACCTGTATCGGTTGTTCCTTTCCCGTCGCAGGTCAACAAAAGTCTCCGGCTGCTGGATGAAGATCCGTATGACTATGCCCGGGCAATAAGAGTATTCGGGGAAACCAGTAATACCGAAATATCTTTCAAAGTGTACGCCGACCAGAACAATTCGGGGGAACTGTCCATTGATCTTACCGACCGCTATGGCAACAGACCTGTGAGGATCCTTTTTACCAGCAAGGGGGAAATGCTGGTGAATAACGGAAAAGAAATGAAGCCGGCAGGAATGTATACACCTGAAAACTGGTATATATTTACCATAAAGTTAAACACTGCTGGAAATGGCAGCTTTGATATTTCCATCAACGGAAAAAGCATACACAGGCATGTTCCGCTGACGGAACAGGTGCAGTCGGTAGAGCGCATCTCTTTCCGCACCGGTCCTTACAGAGACCATCCCACCCGCACCACGCCCAATGAAACGCCTGAGCCGCCATTGCCGGGCGCAGACAGGAAAGTTCCAAAAGCTGTGTTTTATATCGATGACCTGTTTATACAGTAGTGCAAACAACCCAACGGTTTATATCAGCTTCCTGCCTGGTTCTTAAAATTGTTTCGTTTTCGGATACCTATAGGCTGCGGACTGCAGTTGGGGGAGTATTGTTATATAATAAAGATCCGTTGGAAACGGGTGGAACATAGAAGATCCCGAGTTTAAAACTCCCGACAGCGAATAGCGGGTGAAGGATACGCGTTGACAGCTTATTGTACCGTAAAGCTGAAATGAGTGCTACCCGATTTGCCATCAGCAGATATTCCCTGAATAATACCATTGTAGGACCCGGAAAGATCGCTTGAATAAAAGCTGATCTCTGCCTTTCCGTCTTTGCCGGTCCTGATCTCCGGGTTCCAGAATAAAAGATTCCGGTAGTCTGCCAGTGAATGCTGCTGCTGTTCGGGCGTTTCATATACAGGTGAATAAAATTCACGCTGCATCTGCAACCCGTCGTAATCCAATACCACCGCGTTCCGGCTCATTTCGTAATTCTCCATGTTACCTTTATAAGTAGTAAAGTCCGCTATACCATAAAATAAGGAAGGTCCGTAATAATATTTTCCCTTCACGATGTCCAGTTTTCTTACCTTCAGTGGATCATATTCAATGATCCTGTTCATATCCAGTACCGGCACGCCATCCAGTAATACAAGCGGATTGTCTTTTAACAATGAATTGGACAACGCATCAATCACCGTTAACCGGTAATTCTTTCCCGACTTACCTACCAGTATACCCAATACATATTCCCGCAACACCTCTTCCATGGTAGTAAACCTGGTATAATTATCCAGCAGATAGGTTTCATCGGCTTTTCCGTAAAATTTCGTTGTATCTACCAATGGAGGATATCTTAGTTCCTTTAGCCGGTCTTCACCAAATTTCCGGACTACCTGCGCATTTATGCTGTTTGTCCGCAATGCTTCCGCATACTCCTTCCGCAGCTGCAAAGACGGAAGCTTATTCAAAGAATATTTCTCGGAAAAAGGATCAAAAATCTCAATACCTGCAGGACTGTTAAGTAAATCATCTGCTTCCGCTATCAGTTCGCTTTGTCCATATACATCTTTTGTATAAAACACCAGGTGTCCATCCCTGTCAGATTCCGATGTATAGAATTTGTTATGCGTTCCCGGGAAAGAGAGAAAAACAAGGGAGCCTCTCCTGCCTTTACGGGTGAGGGAATCTGTGATCTTGCCATTGATAATGTGTCCGTCTATTTCCGGCAAATAAGTAAATGCCGGTAATTTTTTTTGCAGCACATCGTGCCAGTTAAATCTTCTCCAGCCCTGTGTAAGCAAAAGATTATCGATCGCTTCTGCAGTGCTATCCGGTTGACCGCTGAAATACCACCCCGGCGATTCTATTTTTCCTTTCAGCTCACTGCTCAACCACAAATAGCTCCTGATATCAAAGGGCTCCGTCTTTTGCAGGGAATCGTTTCTAAAAACCGCCAGCGAAAGGTTCGCCATGTCAGCGGTATTAACGGTCAAAGTGATCTTCCTGCGTTGCCTGTAAGCAGCCGCATCGGTCACAGCCTGCACACCGAGCGGCTGAGGCGATCCTCCGTAATACAATCGCTCACATACAGGTCTCCTGTTTCCATCAAAAAGCGTGATATGGGAAATACCATCCCCCATGTCTACAAAGGGCACAGTGAAAGCGGCTTCTCCATGTTGCAGGGTAAGCCTGACCGCTTTTTTTACAATTCCCCTGGTATGTACCAGGA
>CAKSVK010000064.1 GCA_934502905.1 uncultured Chitinophagaceae bacterium | reverse complement strand
TACCCCTCCTGTGCGTCCTGTAACCAAACCTAAACCAGACCGAGATTATGAGCCAAGGATTTAACCTCCGTTTTGACAAGATGCGGGAAAACAATCCTGCCGCCAATCAGGATTCCAATTCTGATCGAATAGATCCAGGCCGTTATGATGGCCCTGGAGGAACGCGTAATGTCTGTTTTGTATGGCCAGACGGCAAAAGCATGTTTTTTAACTATGCGTATCTGGTGGCGGCGGAATTTGTCCCAAAGGAAGATATGAATGAAATTAAGCTGGAATTCTCAAGCCATACTGTCACACTGAAGGGATACGGGCTAGAAGGCCTATTTATGGAGTTTTTGGATCATGTGCCAAGGATTTTGACGGGCGTTGACCCTCGGTATGCTTCAAATCCAAAGTCCTGCAATACAAGTGTGATTGACATCACTGTCAAAAGCAATCAAGACTGAGCTTACAACTTGATAGCGCCTACACTTTGATGAGGCACTTATTTTCCGAAAAAA
The DNA here is from genome assembly GCA_934502905.1 of uncultured Chitinophagaceae bacterium. Classification (GTDB taxonomy): domain Bacteria; phylum Bacteroidota; class Bacteroidia; order Chitinophagales; family Chitinophagaceae; genus Agriterribacter. Next base: position 17,948 of record CAKSVK010000064.1, on the reverse strand, counting down.
GGGCATTGTTTGGATTGATTTTAAATTATAAAGCGATCAATGTCATTAGAGAGTAAATAACTAGTTTTAAGCGTTTTATCTATCCAGATAGGAAGAGCCTCATGCCTACTCCAATCCGTCGGATCAGAAAATATTAATATGGAACTATGTATACTGTAAAATTCATAACGTTATTTAAATACATAGACATTAAGTTTAATATCGAATATAATGAGCAAAAATAGGAACAGATCCAGCCATATATTCAAGACGACGAATGGGCTTGTAAATTACTTAACAGCAACTGGACACTCAAATAGAAGCGGGTTTAGTCATATGGATGATAGTACAGACTCAAAAAAACTTTTCTCGAGCGCTATGGCAGCTGTAACCGAAAAAATGATGCAGCTCGACAAGAAATTAGATACAGCAATAGCCGAACGTGATCTGGCAGGTCATTTGGATGCTGTAAAGAGAGCTGCGGACAAAGTAAAAAGCTATACTCGAGAAGAAGCCGATACGATTATACGACGACTTCGTCTATAGAATATATTTTTTAACGAATTCCCTCCTATACCTTGACTAAACCAAAGAAGCACAGCGTAAGCAAGTGTTTTCAAATGTATGTACAGGATGATACTGACATCATTTCATTTGTCGCTTATGCATTGTACAAAGAGCAAAAATCTACTTATGTTGAGAGGCTTCTTAATGAAAATAAGAAACCATCCGAGATTGATAAGGCATTAAGAGAATTTGCTAATAACGGTTGCACTCCTTCTTTCATAGAAGGGAATAAAGAGAGAGCAACAAAGTTATTAGCTCTTTATCAGGCCAATCTCTTCAACGAAGAGTCCAAGAAATTAATTCATAATCTTGACGCTAAAATCAAAGCAGTCAACGATGTCGTGGCTCCCAAATCATCTTTATTTCGTGACATAGGTGTGAATCTATTGGCCAATTTGGCTTGGGTAGTACTTATCGCGTTAGTCGCTTTCTTTTACAATCTATTTGCATCAGAAGACTTTCTAGATCTATTGATAAAAAAACTCATAGAAGCAATCGATAAGCGTAACTCTATCAAGAGTTCGGGAGTTGATTAAAAGGGTAAGATATTCCTTTTTTGGTCAAATCCTGAAAACGAAAATAGTGCAACACTCCTTCAATCGGTAGAAAAGCCGGACAGCTCCAAGCTGCCCGGCTTTTTCATTACTCGGCTTTCTGCTTATTCTTCCGAACTGTCACGGTGACATCCTGTCCCAGGACATTCAAGATGATATTCATACCGTCCTGATCGCCGTGTTCCCAGGCCGCGCCGACTTTGATCCAGTCCGGTTTTTCCTGCCCTTCTTTTTCTTTGAGAGTGTAAACCGTGTGAGTTGGGTATTTGGTTTGTGTTTCGTTTGTCATCATCAATTCTCCTTTTCTATGCTGGTGATGATAGGAAGCAATTCAGGACAAACAGACCGGAACAGCTCCCCGAAGTCGTTAGAAATATTTTATGCACATAAAATGTTGGGATTAGCGTAATTCCGGGCTTTGGCCTAAGCTGACGACATTTATTCAACGGCCCCGAAAAGGGATGATGATATTTGACGCAATAATCAAATTCCGAAACGCACATGTGATGCCTCCTTTCAAGAAGGTTGTAAGGAATGCAGGTATTCAACGGCTTTCTGCGCGTGGGATGCAGCGGAGAAAATCAGACGTTTATCGTCTTTGAGCGCTTTCAGCCAGGACTGGATATATGCCGCATGTTGTTCTTCCGACAGCGGTTCGAAACCAAGGTCAGAGGCTAAGAAACAGGATCCCAATTCGGCAACCAGTTCTTCTTTGGCATAGCCTTCATCGCCGAAACGCTTACGTCCAAAATCACGATCTAAACGTGATGGATGACGTGTCCAGTGAGTGATTTCATGGGACAACGTAGCGTAGTAATCGTTAGGCGTGTGAAAAGCAACAAACGGAGGCATCTGTACGCGATCGGTAGTCACGCTGTATGCTGCCATGGTTCCGGTATAAATATCAGCTTTGGTTTGCTGAAAGAATAATTCCAGACCATCTATACGCTCCTGCTGATTGACGGGTTGAATGTCCGGTGCTTCATAGAAACGTTCCGGCAATCCTTCAATCTGCGATGCATTGAATACTGTGTAAGTTTTCAGGAACGGGATCTTGGTGATCTCTATATCACCATTCGGGGTTTCTTCAGGCTTAATGATTTTATCGGCATAAACGATTTGAGTGCCCTTCTCGCCTTTGCGGACATTGCCTTTTAACTCGATAGCTTGTTTGAACGTCATCCAATGAGGGAGATGGAATCCATGATCAGCAGCAGAAGACCAGAGCATCAGAATATTAATCCCGGTATAGGGCTCATTGTTCCAACGCAAGGGGCGCATAATCCGGCCTTCCATTTCGGAACTGTTCCAAGGTTTACGCCAGGTCAGATTCCCCTTTTCCAGATCGTCGATGATCTTTTGTGTCACGCGTGTGTACACATCAGAATTTGCATCAAAAGCGGCTTTAACAGGTTTGTGTTGTAATGTAGTTGTCATGGTAACCTCCCAGGTGTGAATGTTGATGGGGATGTCACCACCCGACAGACCGAGCCGTGACCATCAAAAATTTTGGTTGGGCGGGGAATGGCGCTTCAGAGCCAGGCGAAAATTATTGTTGGGAATGAAGGAACGGCGTCGGGTACATCACCACAACCAACCGTTCACAGCTGGTGTTACCAGGTTGCTTCTAACAAGGATCTGAAGAGACTGCGCCGATTTCTACACCGTGCAACGCCGCGACACGTGCCAAGCATTTACATCTTTGAATGGGTTATAGATACCGTTCATCCTGTAGTGCTGAATTTGGTCTTTCGTTGAGCAGTAATCGTGAAGGTGTTCTGTTGCCAACTGACCTGCCGGATCGTTATCCATCCAGCTGCATACCGTTTGATAAGGATAGCTTTGAACATAGGCCAAAGCTGGTTTGAGACAGGATACAGAATTGAGAATAATTGTATCGCCTTTCAAACTGCTGCGATTATGGCACGTTGCGATGGACAGGTAATCCATCATGCCCTCGAACACATGGACTGTCTTACACTCCGGATCCCGTCCCCGGATGAAGGAAAAGCTTTTCTTTTTGAAGCTCCCTTTGAAATACGGGTTTCGGAGCTCCAAGCCGTTTAATTCATTGGTAAGTCCAAGGGCTACAAAGAATTTCCCGGTATTGGTATTATAAAGCTGTACTTGTTTGAGATGCTTTCCGGCGATATCCAGTCGAATATGGCGGTCATGCAAATACTGGATCAGCCCGGGGTTTTCAATCGGCTGAGACTTTCGTAATTCAAGGGCGGGTTGAATATCAACAGGCTCCGAAGGACGGATGATACAATGATCCGGGAATGTATCCCCGGTCATATTGCGTAGCCATCGCAGCGCATCCACGACCGTGTGCGCTTCGCGTGTGGATTTAAGATAAGCACAAACGAAATTAACGACATCACCGCCAATGCCCTCCCCGAAATCATGCCAGGAATTGCATTGAGTATTGACGACAAAGCTTGCTGTTTTTTCGTTACGCAGCGGAGATAGATACCAGAGTTTATGTTGGGTGGTACGTTTGGGCTTGCAGTTAAGAAGTGTCAGAATTTCGCGCAAGGGAATAGTTTTCGCATGATCAATGTTCATGGCGATCTCCAGAAAAAATAAGGGAATGAAAAAGGAAGGCTCAGCACCTTCCTTGTGTTATGTTCAGGCTGTCATACGATCCTGGATAAAGCGATCTAATTCGGATTGACGATAGCGGACAGACCGCCCAATGCGGATAGGCTTTAAATCGTATCTCCTGGTACAGTCCCACACGGCTAATGTGTTAGGCGACATGTTTAAAAACTTCGCTGCTGCTTTACGGTTCACCAGTACATCTTGCGTTCTTTGCATCGTCCTATCCTCCTAAAAAAAATGAGAGTTAATAAGCGTAGCCAGACCAATACGATGGGCAGGGAATCCGAACCTAGGTATTCAACCATAGCGAGTCAAATAAAAATCCCATAAATATGTGAGGGATAATATGGGTGAATGATGCTTCCGTACAAGTATGGCAAATGATGCAAAAGCACGATTAATGACCCATACACATTTTGCGCCTTAGCTTTGGTTGGCGATGCCGCAAAAGAATTATTTTCCCATACCCCGTAGCACTGGCGTAGCACTGGAGAGTTTGAGGAAAGCCTTATCTATTTTAGTCCTTGAAAAATGGTGCTGCCGAACAGGATTGAACTGTCGACCTCTCCCTTACCAAAACTTTTTAGGGCTATTTTCTCGTCTTTTACTTCCTTATATCATCATATATAAGTGTATGAACTAAACTGAAAATGAGCTTAATTTTGAAATATTGACCTTGATGTGAATTGATATTCAGTGTAGTACTGGCGTAGTACTGGGGTTTTGACAATTCACTATAGGAAAAGGTCAGATGAAACGCACACTGGCATTCCGGAAGGATACTTTGGCAGTGCTTCCCATCGAAGATAAGCGCTATGCCGTCTTTGATTCAAAGACCCCATGTCTGCAACTTATAGTTTACCCCTCCGGTGTTAAAACATACTTCTTGTACCGAAGAGTTAATGCCCGACCCGAACGTATAAAGATCGGAAGGTTTGAAACAATCACTATCGAACAAGCTCGGAATGAAGCGAAGCGCCTGAACTCACTGATCACGCTTGGCAATGATCCTGTACAGGATAAAAAAGAGAAACAAGAAAAGCCGACGTTCAAAGAGCTCTACCAGGCCTATTATCAGCAATATGCCCTGAAGTTCACTAAACGGCCAGAAGCCAACCTTAAAATGATGGAATGCCATGTGTTTCCATTATTTGCAAAAATGAAGGCCGATGAAATTTCAATAGCCAAGATCCGGAGTTTTCACACCAAGATCGGTAGTATAAGAGCTGAAGGGACTGCGAATAGACTACTCACTATTATCAGTGCTGCCTACAATTTCGGTATTCGTGAAGGGTTCATATCCTGCGAGAACCCCTGTGCCCATATCAAAAAATATCGCAGCGTTGCCCGGGATCGTTTTTTGTCAATCGAGGAGCTCGATCTGTTCAATAAGGCGCTGGAGGATGAAACTGAATTATTTCAAGATTTTTTCAAGGTACTACTCTTAACCGGAGCGCGGAAATCAAATGTTCTTTCAATGCGTTGGCAGGATATTTCGTTCGAGTTGAAAAGGTGGCGTATTCCTGAAACGAGCACAAAAAACAAGGATGTCAATATCGTGCTGCTTACGGATAAAGTTGTTCAGATACTTCAGAGGCGTGATGTGCGGAATAAAAATACACTCTCCCCTTCTCTCTACGTCTTTCCTGGGGAAGGACAAAAAGGTCATTTAAATGATCCGAAGAAAGCTTTTCTTAGGATTAAAGAACGGATGGGTGTTTCCGATATTCGGATGCATGATCTTCGCCGGACTTTGGGTAGCTATATGGCAATCAGCGGAGCCAGTCTTCCCATGATCGCAAAGGCCTTAAACCACAAAAGCCATGCCTCTACTGCGATCTATGCCCGCCTTTCTGATGATCCGGTTTACAACGCGATCAGTACAGCCACAAGGTTTATGGATAAAGAGTGAAACGTGTGATGCCGTATAAGGTGACTATTCGAAACAAAGTTTTACTCAATCAAAACTGACTTAATTATCCAGATGAAGGCCAGTAAAATTTAGTCAGGAACAATAAACTTCCTGCCTCTATATCCATTTGTTCACAATTCTCAACAACTAGACCGACTAGGTCACCGATATCCATTAGGAGTTATTCTTTTACGCGTCCCGACAGATTCAGGGTCATTTTCATTACCTTACTTATTTGTACTACAGTAATTTGCCTTTAGTTCTGCTGCTATTGAATAGCTATCAGTATTTCCGCTATTGCGCATCGCTTCCACCTTTACCTGTCCATTCATCAGCATCGGTAACAACCAATCTCGTAATTGTGCAAGCTCTTGGTTTTGTTTTAGGTTAGTTTCTATTTTTTCAAAATTAGGGCTTATAACTTTATCGAAGTTGTTTAAACTTTCTTTACAAGGTATTACAACATTCAATTCTTTAATTTTATCTTGAGATAAATTATCTCTAGCAGAACCTGTACTCAAATTAATTAAATATTGATACATATCATCTAAAACAAATTTGGTATAGTAGAATTTATTTTTTTCTTTAGGCATTACTGCACAAATAGCTTGGTTAGTTGTTGTCTCAAATGAAATAATACTTGTTTTTCCAGCTGTAGCTCCATACATAGCCATTAAGATAGTGTTTGAAGGAAATAATTTAGCACTAGAATTTTTCATCCCTAATTCAGATATAAAATTATTTGTACTAACAATAAATGGATTATTCAATTCACCACTATTAATCCATGGTATATTGCCTCCATCATAATATTTATTATTAGTTGACTTTGGAGTGCCGCCAGAGCCTGTTTTAGCTATTTCCTTTAATCTCTTCACCTCCCAACCTTTTGGTATTTCGCGTTTTAAGATTGGGTTGTACTCCATAGCTCCGTCTGAAGATTTGTAGGGTTTACCTTCAGCATTGGGAAACTCAAACTGCACAAACCAATAATCATATAAGGTCTTCGCCATGGATTCCAACTCTGCATTGATTCTATTATTCAGCTCAATCTTGTCATCCAATGCCGACAAAACCGCTGCTATTTTTTGTTGAATTTCTCCACTTTTGGTACCAAAAACTTTTATTGGATGTAAATGATTTCGGTTCATGGTTGGGACACCCGAACCACTTTTATATTCATTTAATTTTAGTGACTTTAATAAATAAAAAATATATTTAATATCATTCCCCTTGAAGTCTTTAATAAATAAAGCTGTATTATGAGGAAAAAAATCTTCATTTATTAAATGAGGTAAACCAACAGTGCCACTTCGGCCAATCGTTATGCCAGGTGCTGACACTTTTACTTCATTGTGATAACCTAATATTCCGTTTGATGATATAACTGGTACAGTTCCTTTCTTAAATTCTGATTTCGCCAAATCATAACCTCTTTGAAACTCAATTAAATCACCCAATTCAAAAGTTCCAAAATATCTATTCATACTTCAATCCTTTTAACTGTTTCTGAATTTCTTGATCTAAGGTATTTCCCTCCGCAAATAAAGCAGTTAAACGACTTTCGAAACCCTTCATTTTTTCGGCAAATTCTTCTGGCGTAATGTCTACATATTCAATCTTCACCTCGAAGTATTGTCCAGCAGAGAAGGAATAATTCTTCGCTGCTATATCATCTTTCCTTACTACTACCGAAAGGTCTTCAACGGCTTGTTTTTGGTTGAAGGTATCTATAATGCGTTGCTCTTCATCAGGAGTTAGTACTGTACGTTGGTTTTTGCCTTCCTTCACAGTTTCACCTAGTTTAGAAGCATCCATCAATACAATATGCTCGTTATCGGCTTGCTTGTCCAAGAACAGCACCGATACGTTGGTGCCTGTACTTGCAAAGATATTGGACGGCATACTCACCACACCACGCAACCAGCCGTTCTCGATGAGGCGCTCGCGTATTTTTTTCTCGATACCAGACTGTGCCGTAATAAAACCTGTAGGCACAACGATAGCCGCCTGACCTTTGTCGCTCAAACTGTGCATGATGTGCTGTATGAAAAGAAGATAGATTGCCATCGACTCCTTTTTGGCTTTTGGTATATTGGGCACCCCAGCAAAAAAGCGTTGTTTGAAGGCATCCTTATCCAGATCATCTCTAAAATCGGAGAAGTCCAACTTAAACGGTGGGTTAGATACGATGTAGTCAAACTTCGTGTCTAAATACGTTGGTTGGGCAATGGTATTGGTTTTGATGATATTTGGGATAGAGTGCGTCAAGCTATTCAGTACTAGATTAAGGCGCAGCATATTGCTTGACTTTTGCGAAATATCTTCCGAATAAATCGTGCAGTTCTTTTCGCCAATTTGATGCGCCAGGCTCATCAATAAAGTTCCTGATCCCGCGCTTGGGTCATAGCATTTTACCCCTTTTATAGGCTCAGGGACTAATATCTGTGCCATGATGCGTGCTACCGCATGTGGTGTGTAATATTCGGCGTATTTGCCGCCGCTATCGGTGTTATAGTCTTTGATTAAGTATTCAAAAATCGTCGCAAAGAAATCATATTTCTGCGCAAACATTTCCTCAAACGAGAATTCAAATAATTTATTGATCAACGCTTTGGCAAAAGCATCACGCTGCGAGGCGTCAGAAATAAACTGCGTGAGTTCGTCAAACAACGTATCCTTGGCACCAGAGAAGGATTTTACGGAGAACACATCGGCATTCTCTATCGATATCTGACGAAGCGTATCATCAAATGTTTTAGCAAAATCAGCATTATTTTGCACTGTAAATAAGTGAGCAATTAAATGCTCCGGGCGCAGTCGTGGAATATTGGGGTCTAGGCTGGCTAGTAAAAATGAATATTCGTCTTCACTCAAGGCACGTAAGGCATCCGAAAAGTTTTCAGCCTCCAGCAATTCCGGTTTTTCTTGCTTGACAGCATAACGGAATTTGTCATTCAAAAACTTATATAAAAAAACCTGCGTAATGATTTTAAACTCATTACCGTCATTCCCTAAACCATAATTGGCGCACACACTTTTGAGATTATCAATCAATCCCTTGGTATGGGTAATAAACTGTATATCTTTTGTCATTGGTCTACCTCTGTTGATACTGCTGCAAATACTCTCTTGCAATCAGATGATTAATTCTTTGTGCCGTGGCGAAGTTGATGTTCATAGCTTCTTTTTGCTTAAACTCCGATGCCACGAGCTGTAACACCACTTTGTTAAAATAGGCCTCATTGTCTATCAGGTTCTTTTGCCCTTCAAGCATGGTATCCACCTGATTCTTCACCCCGGTTAAAGCACGGTGTATCTGTATTTCTTTCGCATTGAGTTCATTGTCATCAACCAGACGCTTATGCACTCTGGCAAGTTTTTGATCGTTTTCATATTTTGCTAAAATCAGATTATTTTTACGATTGAGTTCTTTAGCCGCCTCATAAATTTTTTTGAGCAAACCTGAGTTTTCAATCATTTCATCCTGGGAAATCTCACTTAGATTTTTCTTCTTAAACAACCGCTCCAATTCTTCACGCAAAGTTACAAATTCGGGATCCTTCTGATCAAAATTCTTTTGCAGGGCTTCTCGTGTTTTTCGTAAATTATTTCTGAACTCATCAGCTAATACCAATTCGTTTTCGTCGATTTTTACAAATTGAAATATTACATCTTCAAGGGCTGTACTCAATAAGTTCTGTGTAGCTTCTTCATTGCCAATGCTTTCCAGTAGATTGAGATTATCTAGGCGGTGTTGCGCTTCTGATAATAATCTGTTCCAGACATCAAAGTCAGCAATGCCAGCCAATGCTTCGTATCCGTTTAAGGCAATAATATTTTTCAACTCTTTTGCCGTACGCAAGGCTTTCACCAACTCAATGAGCAGCTTTTTATCACTTATCTGGGCTATTTGCCGAGAGAAGTTCTCAATATTACTGGTGTCATATTGGAAAAGAGTTTCTTTAATATGGTCTATCTCTTCCTTAATTTCCGTTTCAGATTTGAATAAATTTGAGTACAAGGAAAGTTCATCACCCAGCTGTTCTTGTAGCTCGTCAAAATACAATTTATTGGTTCGGTCAAACGCTTTGGAGATATCGGCAAAGTCTACAACGTAGCCGTACTGATATTTTTTATAGGGTCTGTTCACCCTGGTTAGGGTTTGTAAAAGATTGTGATCTTGTATAACACGAGCCAAATATAATTTTTTCAGACGGGCTGCATCAAAGCCTGTTAACAGCATGTTGTAGACAAACAGGATATCAATATGACCTTTTTTGTAGGCTTTTACCAAGTCTTTACGTATTTGCTTGTCGTTCTCGTCGTGTAGGATTAAAGCGGCTTTCAGCGCAGGTGTTTGCCCTTTACCGTATCGGGTGATAGGCTCTGTCGCCATTAACAAGCCGGCATCTGTTTCCTGCACACCATATTTTTCCTGAAACTGACGGAATAGTGCTTTTGCTTGTTCGGCAGAGTCACACACGACCATACCACCCAGAGTAGGATCTTGTTGTTCACGTCTGAATTTAATCAGGTCTGTACAGATATAGTCCAGCAAAGGCTCAACAAATTTTTTGTGTTGATAGATTTGCCTGTTTGTGATGTCGCCTTTGAATACTTTAATTTGATCCATAACCTGTTGCATTTGGATCTTAAAGCCTCCTTCAATATGTTCGCGAATGAGACGCAAAGTGTATCCATCCGCTATCGACATATTGTAGTAATATTTATGAATGTAGTTGCCAAATAAGAGTTTTGAATCGTAATCTTTGGCCACTTCTTTTAGCAGAGGAGTCCCGGTAAGTGCTATCTTGATAGCGCTCTTATCGGAATTCATCAAATTTGCCAGAAAATTGCCTTTAGGATTATAGGAGCGATGTGCTTCGTCTAGGAAAAACACCCTTTGCACATTGATATCGTACTGAATATCTTTTACCGCTACAGCGTCTTCGGAAAACTTCTGAATATTAACCAAGGTAATTTCAGGTACACCGCTATCATTATGAATAGCCCCTACCACCTTTAGATCCTTGATGAAATCTTCTCTTGAATTGACATGCTTGACAACTAATCCACGATTAGAAAATTCAGTAGATGCTTGCGTTAATAAATCAAGCCGATCGACAATAAAATAGAACTTTGGAACTTCTTTTTTCTTGGAAAAATAGTGAGTCAGATGTTTTACATTGTAATACGCTAAAGCTGTTTTACCAGATCCTTGCGTATGCCAGATAATACCTTTTCTTTCGCCAGCATCAATTTTTGCAGCTATTGCTTTTGTCGCAAACATCTGCGGATAGCGCATAATGTGTTTTTGATGCACAATTTTTCCATTATGCTCTTCTTCCACATAAGCAAGCGCATATTGAAGAATAAACTGTAGACGCTCTCTGCTTAAAAGTGATGTTAGTATGCGGTTGGTTGGTGTGTTATATGCTTTGTTGGTAATAAACTCAGGACTGTGTTTAATGACGATTACGTTATTATCTTTCAGAACGCTCGTTTCATTTTCATCCGAAACTGTAGCGAGTTTTTGTCTGACTGGAAAATCATCATCTTCTCTGAAGTAGTTGAACCAAACATCACCGTAAGCAGCAGTGGCGTAATAGGCACCAAATATGGGCTCTACAATGCCATCCTCATATTCCATGTTATTAGAAAATACCAGGAGTTGGGAAATATTTACAAATTTCCGGAAATGCTTGTTTTTAAATCGGTCACCAATTCTTTTGCGCTCCGCTATTACACCATCTTTATTATGGGGCTTTTTTACTTCGATAAATGAAAGAGGCATTCCATTAATCAAAATAGTAATATCGGGTCGGAATTCTTCATCGCCTGCTTTACAGGTTAGCTCAGTTGTAACATGGAAAGAGTTGTTATCGAAATTTTCAAAATCAACCAGTTTAATTCCGGAAGTAGCTGTCAGTCGTTCGTAAAACTTTTTACCTAAGTCCTCGAAATCCAGCTCGAGGCTGATTTCTTCTAAAACTCGATTTGCTTCAACAGGCGTAATCTTATTTATTTCTACAATCTTTTTGATAAATATTTCCGAGAAAATATTGCTGTCTTCCAGTCTATTTTGCTCATTTCGAGATATATATTGGTAACCCAATCGCATTAGATGCAAAAGGGCTGGGATTTTTACACGTGAATCTTCGTTAAATGTCATTGCTTAAGGTTTACTAGTGAAGGGTAAGCAAATAATTATCGTATTTTAGTATCTATAATTTAATAATTTTGACAAGTGTATATTTGGGTTCTAACAGACGATAAGAGGTTAAAAATCAATATTATGAGGGGGAATAGATCCATTAGAGTAAATTGAAAAAAGTGAATCATTTAGACCAATTAACTTTTGAAAACCGATATATCATGTTTTTGGTGATTATGGCCGCATTTCCCCAACCTAATAGCATGTTAGGCTAGCTTTGCCGAAGCAAAGCTAGCCTAACATGCATAAAAAGTCAAGTTTGTCTAGTTTTTAACAAAATAAACTTGACAAATAGGGGCTTAAAGTAGTATGTTTGCACACATGAAAGTATCTGATTATGTGTTAAATACGATAAATAGACTCCCTAAGGGGTATGTATTCACCTATCTGGATTTTATCAGCGAGGTGAATAGTCAGGCAGCCGTCATCAAAGCCCTCAGTCGTATGGCTGCCGCTGGGAAGATAGAAAAGCTATCGAAAGGCAAATACTACAAGCCTGAAATAACGCCATTCGGCTCTCTACTCCCTGACTTTTCTCAAATCGTGAAGGATCTGCTTGAAGAAGACGGCAAAATAATCGGCTATCTGACGGGTTTCAGTATTTACAACAAATTGGGCTTAACAACACAGGTCAGCAATGTTATCCAGATTGGTAGCAATGATACCCGCCCAACTTTTAAGAGGGAACGGTATACCGTCTCTTTTATCAAGCAGAAAAATATTTTAACGAGAGATAATGTCCCTCTCCTGCAAATTCTCGACGCTATTCGTTACATCAAGAAAATACCGGACACCTCAATAGAGAAAGCCTTGCATCGCCTGCTTGCCCTATTGAAAGAAACTAGTCCATCCGATCAACAACGGATGATTAAACTGGCCATAAAATACCCTCCTTCAACAAGAGCCCTTTTGGGTGCTTTATTCGAACAGCTGGGAAACAAAGACCTGCTACCTCTATTCAAGTCGCTAAATCCTGTAACTCAATATGAGTTAGGGGATGCTGACAAGGTTTTGGCCAATGCGAAAAACTGGAACTTAAAATGAACCTGCACGAGAATAAGCAGCTATTCCGGCAAGCTGTACAAGCAGCATCTGACCGAATGCAGATCCCTGCTATTTATGTCGAAAAAGACTATTGGGTTACCTATGCTCTCCATCTGATATTTCATGATGATATTGGGAAAGAGACGATTTTTAAAGGTGGTACCGCTTTATCTAAATGCTTTGATTTTATCGAACGCTTTTCTGAAGACGTAGACCTTGTTGTTTTGCGAAAAGACAACGAGACAGATAATAAACTAAAATCTAAGCTTAAAATAATCAGCAACCTGATTGAGCCTGTATTGCCCGAGGTCGAGATTGAGGGGCTCACTAGAAAAAGAGGAATGAACCGGAAGACGGCTCACATATTCCCAAAAGTGTTTAAAGGAAGTTACGGTCAAATAAGAGAGCAGATTATCCTGGAGTCCACTTGGTTAGGTAATTACGAACCCTATGAGGAAAGAACCATTATGTCTCTTGTGGGCAAAATGATGTTTGAGGTTGGTCAAGAGGAAATCGCTCAGACTTATGGATTACAACCTTTTTCAGTTCAGTTCTTATCGCCCACACGAACGATGTGCGAGAAAATCATGAGCCTCGTACGATTTTCTCATACTGCCACTCCCATAGATGATCTTAGAAATAAGGTCAGACATATGTACGATCTGCACCAACTGCTACAAGATTTACAGTTTTCAAACTTTCTGGAATCTGAAGAATTTGCTGCCCTGTTGGTACAAGTCGGTGCCGACGATTTCAAAGGATTCCGGAATAACAACGAATGGCTCGGTTATCATCCGTCGGAAGCATTGATATTCAAAGACACCGAGCAGGTGTGGGAGCAGATCAAGGTTGCATATGGGCAGGATTTCAAAAACTACCTCTATGGTGCCCTTCCTGATGAAGCAGCTATATTGGAGACGCTTATTAAAATCCGGGAACGAATTGCGCTTGTAAACTGGCCGAGCTTCGTGAAAGAAGAGTAAAAAACTTTAGGCCAAGAAGCCCAGAAATCATCTTTGAATAGAATACGATTATACATCGAGATTAATTATGATTATAAAATCAATTACTATCCGAAACTACCGCCTGCTTCACGACGTCAAAGTGAATCTCGAAGAGGATGTAACCCTAATCGTTGGGAAAAATAATAGCGGAAAAACATCATTTTTTGAAGTTATCAAAACAATGATATCGGATAATCAAAAGTTGACTTTTGAAGACTTTTCATTCAAAAGTTACGACACCTTTCGAGCTACTGCATCTCTGTACGATGAATATGACACGGAAACGGATGAGAATGAAAAGGACAACTTGCTCCAAAAAATTCAGGAACTGAATCCAAAAATAGAATTGATTCTTCATATTGAATACGACATAAAATCAGACACACTCATAGAGCTTAGTGAGTTTATGACGGATCTCGACGAGACAAGAAATGAGGTGTGTATTCTCGTTAGCTACGAGTGCACAAATACTATCAACTTGTACAAAGCATACAAAGATGCAAGTAAAAATGGTATATCAATTATTAAATTTCTTCATGCGGCTGTGCCGGGCAACTACAAGACAAATTGTTACGCATATGATCGACTTTCAGAAAGTAAGAGACTGATCGACGGGAACTTTAAATCAAAAATCCTAAAAGTCCTGTCATTTGAGGAAATTAAAGCTTTAAGAATTCTAGACGACGTTAAAGGTGACAAGCACAACACATTGGGACTAGGGTTTGCAAACTATTATAAGCAACGGGATAAAACAAAGGAAGATGTTGAGACACTGGAGAAGACATTAAAAAATTTTGGGGATGATTTGAAGATTAAATATAAGTCAATCCTTAAGAGCATCTTGGATGATTTAAAGAAGTTTGGAGCTGAAACCCCAATCATTATTCCAGACATCGTGATTGATTCGGTTTTTGATTCTGAAGCCGTTATCAGAAACAATATAAAATATTTATACAAACAAGAAGAAATTGATTTGCCCGAAAGCTACAATGGTCTCGGATATAGTAATTTAATCTATATGATTCTTGAGTTTTCCAGCTTCATTGAAAAGTTCAAGAATTCGACTCAAGATCGTATTTCCCAGTTTTTAGTCGTAATGATTGAGGAGCCAGAAGCCCATATGCATCCACAAATGCAGCAGGTATTTATCAAGCAGGTACGGGATCTCTTGAAAGGAGCTAAAGCCAGCGGCATTACGACACAACTCATTATAACTTCGCATTCATCGCACATTATTTCTGAAGCAGGGATCGATACACACAAGGGCTTCAACAGAATCAGATACTTCACCAAGCGAGTGGATGACGTTGCTTCTAAAGATTTTAATGATTTAAACGTTGGTAATGACAGACACACTTACAGATTTTTGAAGCAATATCTTAATCTCCACAAATCCGATCTTTTCTTTGCAGATAAGGTGATAATGGTTGAGGGCGTTACAGAACGCTTGTTAATGCCACAGATGATCGCAAAGGTTGCTCCCAGTTTGAAGAGTGAATACATAACCTTGCTGGAAGTAGGTGGTGCTTATACACATAAATTTGAGGCTATTCTCGACTTCATTAATATCCAAGCCCTCTTGATCACCGACTTGGACTCCATTGATCCAGGGACAAAAAAAGCCTGTGCAGTGAATATACACGACGAGACTCAGATAACTTCGAACGAGACACTTATTCAATGGTTGCCTAAAAAATCGAAGATATCCGAGATACTGGCTTGTGATGAAGTCGAGAAGATTCATGCAGATAAAGTAAGAGTAGCTTATCAGGTTAATGACCTTGGTGCAGTATATTACCCGCGTTCGTTCGAGGAAGCATTTATTCAAACCAACAAAATCTTGCTCGCTAGTAAGGTAAAAATTAAGGAAACAGGAGTTGAGAGATCTGCAAAGAATGAATTCGGCAAATTCAAGACTAAAAATGAAATCGATCTTGCGAATCAATCAGCTTACGAACTTGCTCCAACGAGCTCGAAATCGAAAACTCGTTTTGCTTTTGATGTAATGTCATTTGACGAGAGTATTTTTGGTGAGTGGATTGTACCCCATTACATTAAGGAAGGGTTAGAGTGGTTAGCTGGTAGATGTGTTTTTAAATCAAAAGACAATTGATCATGACAGCATTTGCACGAATTTCTGAGCTTGTCGAATCCCAGACCAGTTTTGTTTTGGAAGCTGGAGCAGGATCAGGGAAGACCTTTACTCTCATTCAGACCCTTAACTACGTACTCAGCACACGCGGAAGCCAATTACAGTTCAACAATCAAAAGATTGTGTGTATAACATACACCAACGTCGCCAAAAACGAAATTATTGATCGATTAGAGAATAATCCGATCGTACTTGTTTTGACCATACACGAGTTTCTTTGGGCAAGTATTAGTAATTATCAACGGCAACTCCTCGTCGAATTGAACGAACTTAATGATCACATGGCGATTGAAAAGCCAGAGAAGTTTTTGTCTAATGTCGTGGAACGGAATAGGCTTCGAGAAGTCATTTACAACGACAGCGGCTATCGCGACTTTGAAAATGGGGCGCTGCATCATGATGACGTCATTACTATAGCGTCAAGTTTATTAAAGAAATATCCCACCTTAACATCTTTGCTGGCGGATAAATATCCATACATTTTCATTGACGAATATCAGGATACTGCACCAGAAGTGATTAGCGGTCTGATCGATAGCTTATTAGATAGACATGCCGAAAAGATCCTATTAGGTTTCTTTGGCGATTCGTATCAAAAAATATACGACGGAGGGGTTGGCGAGTTAGATAAATATATAACAGCCGGTAAACTCACACTTGTCTCGAAAGAAGAAAACTACCGATCTTCTAAAAGTGTCATACAGCTCCTGAATAATATTCGATCAAATATCGAGCAGAGAGTTCCTGATGGCAAAAAGATGGATCCCGGCTCTGCAATTTTTATAAACTGCAATAATTATCCAGAAAAGGGAAAGTTAAAGGTTACTGATTTTGAACGACTTTTAGCGCCAATCAAGAATAAGAATTACGACAAGGTTGTCTCATATTTGAGCGAAAAGGGTTGGAATTTTAACGATAATAGCAAAGACAAAGTTTTAATTATTGCCAATAGTCGTGTAGCCGATCGAGCAGGTTTTGGCAATTTATATCGATTATACTCGAGAAGATATGGCGAAGGCGCAAACGATCAACTTCTGAAAAGAGAGCATGTCCTTGTTCGGTACTTTCTAGGTTCGGTTGATAGAAAGACATCCAAAGAGCGACGGAGTGGTGTGGAGCATTTAGCTTCCTACTTACATGATAGAAATTATAATGGCGTAGTATCGTTTCTGAACGCCTATGGCTCACATACTGCAACTGAAGCTGGGGCTACATACTTTTCACTAAAGCATCATAACGACAAGAAGCGTATCTCCAGTATGTTAAAGGATTTGTATGATCTAAGAAGCAATGGGAGTGTTGGTGATGTGTTCAAGTTTGTGCGCGACAACCAAATTATTAAAAATTCTGAATCCTTCGAAAGATACATTGGACGACTATCAACGTCTTCAGACCTATTAAAAACTGATGAGGATCTAGAAAGGCAACAACGCGACATAGAACTCTATAATTCCGTGATGGCATTACCATACATAGAATTCATGAAGCTATTCGGGCATACGCAAAATCAGACTGTTTTTTCAACCAAACACGGTACTAAGGGGGGGCAGTTCAGAAATGTACTTGTTGTAATAGATGATACGAGCTGGAAGCAAAAATATAATTTTCAAAAATTTATTAAAGCAGACGATGATAACGATAGAATGATCCGAACACGTAATCTTTTTTATGTATCGTGTTCGCGGGCGATAGATAATCTTGTAGTTATTAGTCTTTCGGAAATGGACTCGGAAGCAATGCAAACTGTTTCCAAATGGTTCGGAGACACGAATGTATTTTCAATTGCAAGCATATAAATAGAAAATCACCTACACTGAAGCCTGTGCGTGAATTATAGTAGGCTTTCCTTGGAAATTCATTTCAATCAGGTACCGGTGGGTGAACTTTTGCCCATCGGCACCAGCTAGTTGATTCG
>CAKSVK010000063.1 GCA_934502905.1 uncultured Chitinophagaceae bacterium | reverse complement strand
CAGGGAGTCAACTGTCTGTCCCACTAAATACTCCTTTCTATATATTGAGTCAAATTGCTGGCGAAGTATATTTGCTCTCTCTTTATCGATATTGATGTAAGTATTTAGTGTATGCCCTGTAGTGTTGTCGATCGGTATCAATCTACCCCAGATATCAATATGAATGCTATTCGAATTTGCATCCCGGGTGGATGTGTCGGGTCGCGTAGGTACAATGGCAAAAGAAATACCTTTTTTATGATCATTACCGGCGAATCTTTGGCTATTAGTTTCTTCAGCAGTAAAATAAATTCTGTACCCGTCAATCCCTGAGCCATCGTTCAGCAGCTTTGTCATTGCAGCAACAACTTCCTTACTAACCCAGCCCTGTTGTAGCAAGCCGCATGTTTTGTAATCTCCACAGTTTTCGGCATACTTGGCCTGATAGTTCTCAACCATGCCTATTCCTTGGTTCTCTGTTATTAAACAGGAATTGGAATCGTTTGACTGTCTTCCGGATGTTGGTTCGCCTGACGGTTTTCCAGCCTGACCACAACTACTGCTCAAATAAAGCGACAAAAGAATAATAGATAAAAGATGTACTATTTTTTTCATAATTATAAATTTAACTATTTTAAAATTCTTACCTGTTGCGGGATGTTCTGTCGGGGCACTTTTGCGGGCAGAGCTCGCCGTGGTTATAGGCCTGACCGGCTGCGTTGGATTTTGCCTGTTCATTTTGGATACGCTTATTATCCTCAAAAGAACGATCATCCAGCACCATTATAGAAGCAGATTTTGACCATATGCACGTTTTGCCATTGTTTGTTGTTGCCACCAATATAAAGGTACTCTGGTATTGCGCGTCCTGACTATCCTGTAGCTCCTGCTGCCAGCCCGTATATGCTGCTGAAAAGACGGCAAGCCCATCACTACCTGAACTATCCATATCAGCAGCGATTTTATTGATCAGGCACCTGTCGAACCAAACGGACTTTGAAAGGCAGGTTATTGAGTCTTTACATGTTGTTTCATCAGTGTAGTATTTTTCAAACTTCCTGTGAAACTTTTTTGACCGTTTTCCGAACCGCTTTTTTCTAACGTTGTATTTTACCCTTATGCATTCTTCTTTAGGGCTATTGAATACTTTTCCTGTGCGTTCCTCGTAGATTGAATCCCGGATGGTAGGCGTGATGGCCAGGGAAATCTTGTCCGATCCTATCCATGGGCCATAAAAATAATAGGAAAAGCGGTAGCCGCATATATTTGGATTGCGCCTGAGCAAGTCAGCCATTTCCATCACAAATGACTTGCTGATCCAAAAGCTGTCCTGTAACGGGTTTTTCTTTGCGTCACAGTAATTTTCGCGGGCATATAGCTTATTGAAGTTTGCCCTCATTACCCTGGCGTCCTCTTCCGTTGGCTGGTAGTTTAAATTTTCCCCGGCAAAGCTGAAGCAGCATTTATCCTGGGCATAGGAAAATATGCCATAGGATAAACTGAAAAACAACAGTAACCATATCCTGTACATAAAAACACTTTTAATAGTTCAAAATGTAAGGTTACATCATCAGTGATTTTTGCTATACAGGATTTTTCCGGTATTTACCCGGAAAAATCCAGTCAACATATTTTTTTCCCTTATTAAAAAGGAGGAGTTTTCCGATTGCTCTTTCCAAATGACCAGGTAATTTTTGTCTAACGAATTATTAACCGAGTCAAAGGAGAATTATGAAAAAGTTGTTTTGTCTTGCCATCCTTTTTGTCTTTAAAAGTATTTATTCCCAGACCTTGCAAAATTCAAATTCACTTTTCCAGAATAGAGACAAGGAGAAATTAAGTGAATTAAGTACAATTGATCCTCTCCCGAGAGGAGAACTATTTCAAAAGCAAGATTTAGATTCAGTCCTAGAGCCCACTACAAATAGAAGAAATTTGGAAGAGGCTCAAACAAACATCTTAAAACTTCAGACGTTGTTAAATGATGGCGTTAATCGGAACGACACAAGTCTCAATGATTACAGAAATGCATTATGGGATTTTAATAAACGATTAATGGATTTGAAGAAATATGATGATCAACTTAAAATACAATCATTTGACATCAACACAAAAGAGTTAGAAGATAAAATAAGAAATACAGAACAGGAAATGGTAAAAATGCAAGGCAGGATAGCTGAACTAAGCAGCAATATTTTGTCAAAAGTAAAAGAAAATTCTAATGAACTCATTAAACTTAGTAACAGTCTGACTAATACGATACCTAAACTTAAGGAGACGGACAGTATTAATAACAACTTTATCAAAACAATATACAAATTAAGACTGAAGTTAAATGAACCCGATCTAGAAGGTATATTTAAGATGTATAAAGAGATAAATAATAGATATCAGGAAATAGAGAATAATCTGGAATTAGTAGGATGGTTTACTGAGAAAAAGCTGAACGAAGAAGACGCCCAGATCTTTACGAAAGCTCACAAACAACTGAATAGGTCTTTTGCTGATATTGTGCGGCTGAAAAAAGATGAGGAGCGTGATTCTGCCGATTTTGCAAAAGTGTTGGAAGAGTATAAAAAATTGGATTTGATATTTAAGAGTGCATCTATTGATGTTCAGAAACTTTTCATTCAATATGACCAACAACTTGAACAATCTTATAAAAAAGCTTCAGCTAGTTTTAAAGCACTTAAATCAGAAATAGATAAATATGCCGTGGAATATAAAAGTTTGGTTGAAGACATAAACTCTCGCATAAAAAAGATGGAAAAGAACGAATCCAAGGAGCAATATTACAGCGTTTTTGGAGGATTTAAAAAGATTCTCGAGGACGATGGAGCTTTTATTCCAGAAATAAATGTGTTTGCTCAAAAAAAATTCGGTGAACAAACATTTGGTGGATATGGACAAATCAGGCTATTTACAGGAACGGGCATTGCCAACAATAATTTTAATACCAAACTGAATTATTTTGTACCCGAAGCCAGTACTTTTGGCATTGCAACAGATTTTGGGATAGGCTTTAATGCCAACACTTCACAACCAACCCTTAACTCGAAAAGTAGAATTAAAGATATAGGGCTCAATACCAGTTTCTATATGATGGGAAAGCACCTGAACTCTAACGACTCATCTCAAATCATCAGACCAAACCTTGGACTTTGGAAAGCCGGAATTGAATTCTTACCATTTCAGAATTTCTTCTCAATCAGAGCAAATCTGAACGGTTTGTTTACCGCAAATAAAGTGGTAGAACTAAAAGAAAACTTTCAGGAAGTATCAAAGAGCTACTGGTATACAGACTTAGCATTCACTACACTTTTAGACATAAAGGAGACTAAAAATTTTAAACTAAAAATTGATATTAATATGATATTTCTGACCAAGAAGATGAAAGCATTTCTTGGATCTGAAGACAATATCATTCCGCAGGTTAAACTTGAATTAGTGGCGAATTTTTAAAGATTGGTTGTTGAGAAGCCAATCAAAATATATAAATAGCAGTCTCTTACTCACCTATAGTTCTGGGAAAAGGACACCTTTTTGAACTTTGAATTCCCCCTCCTACCCCCTCACCTTCCCCGCCATGATCGTAGTACCCAATCCCAATACAGCGATCAATGCAAATGAAAACCGCAGGTTAGTGAGCTCGGAGATGAAACCGATGACGGGCGGACCGATCAGGAAGCCCAGGAAGCCAATGGAAGATACCGCGGCCAAGGCAACACCCGGCAGCATGGTTTTGGATTTAGCCGCCAGGCTGTATACCATCGGCACCACAGAGGAGGTACCGATACCCACCAGCAGGAAGCCAAGGGTGGCAGCCAACACCGTGGGGAAAATGGTGGCGATCAGCATGCCGGTAAGAATAAAAATGCCGCTGGCTTTAAGGATACGTTCAATACCGAATTGCGTGATCATCCAGTCGGCAGCAAAACGGCCGGCTGTCATAGTGAACATAAAGGCGATATAGCCAAGCCGGGTATAGCTGGCAGGCGCATGTACCACTTTATCAAAATAGATACCGCTCCAGTCGAACATGGTGCCTTCGCAGATCATGCAGGCAAAAGCTATGACCCCCAGGATGATGATATAACGGTCCGGCTTTACGAATATCTTTTTCTTTTCTTTCGCCGCAGGCTGCGCATCACGGGGCAGCACATACTTACGGGCAACCAGCATCAACAGGAAAGTCATACCGTATATGACGCAAAAATGGGCGAAAGGCGGTATATGATCCGCTACCATAAAGGCGCCGATAATACCTCCTGTTAGTCCCGCCATACTCCAGACGCCATGAAAGGAAGCCATGATGCTGCGACGATACAGGCGCTCTACCCCTACACCCTGCGTGTTGACAGAGATATTGGAAAGGTTACCGGCTACGCCAAAGAAGAACAACGCGGCGACCAGTTGCCACACGGTGCCAACCGTACCAAGCATCACCATGCCGGCGGGATAAAGACAAGCGGCTATCGTTAAAGTATTTTTGCTGCCGAAACGGCTTACCAGGTAACCGGAAAGCCCCATTGCCGTAAGCTGACCTACGGGCAATGCAAACAACACGCCACCCAACGCTGCATCACTGAGCTGCAGCATATTCTTAATATCAGGGATACGGCTTGCCCAGGTGGCAAAGGTTAATCCCTGGATGAAAAAGAAAACACTGACACCAATACGGTAATAACGTTGCGTAGGAAAAGACAGTGAAATATTAAAAGGTACCCTGCTGTTCATCATTCATTTGGTTTGAATGGCAGCAACCGGCGTTAAAGTTGAACGCAAAGTTATATGAATTATTGGGGATATATCCTAAATATCTTGTTAGGGAAATCTTTTCCGGGGAAGGCCGCTTCACCCTCTTTGTGGTCATTCGCAAGGCCGGTGACTTTTTTCTCCCGTCTCTGCGGGTACCCGATTAGGCCGTCTTAATCATTGAGCCGTGACATGCAAGCGCTTTCACTGATAAATTCAATCTGTATCTAACGGCGCGTGGAGACACGCACCGGGGCAGCGGGCCGCCCGGTTGCGTGTCTCCACGCAACCTTCTCACCCTGGATATTCGAAAACCACCAACTTATTACAAATCTTTTATTAACAGGGACTTGTGTGATATGTTATTAGCATATCGCCGCAGGGACGATTTAAGTCGTGTGAAATACTGTTGCGGGAGAAGCAGTCGCCACGGTACAGTCCGTCAAATCAGCAATCATAGATCCCGCAATCAGCAAATCTCCCTCTATCACGCTTGACGAAGCCTGCCTGATGATTTTTTTTCAAAAAAACATGTTATAAAACCATTAAAATATGTTGTATAACCAACATCCCGAATGACAAAAATTAACGATCTTTAGAGATGCCCGGGGTCGGGGCGCTGATGATCCCTGCCCGCTTTTGAGAACAGCTTTTAAATGAAAAAATTGCTTCATAACAGGATAATATGGATAGCAGTGATCCTTTCCGGTATCATCGCTGTTTTTACGTTTAGCACCCACCGTAACCAGGTCGATTTCAGCACGCAGGTAAAACCGATCTTCAACAAAAAATGTATCAGTTGCCATGGAGGCGTCAAAAAGCAGGGGGGCTTCAGTCTGCTTTTTGAAGAGGAGGCGCTTGCGGCAACAGAGTCAGGCAAACCCGCCATCATTCCCGGTGACCCGGATCGCAGCGAAATGATCAAACGGCTGACAGCACATGACCCGGAAGAAAGGATGCCGTATAAAGCCGCCCCGCTCACAGAAGAGGAGATCAACATACTGCGGCGATGGGTAAAGCAGGGTGCCCGCTGGGGCGAACATTGGGCGTATGTGCCGGTAAAGCCGGTGGAAATTCCGGAACCGGGCTCATTTCTCGGGCTTTTCAGCAAAAGCAATGATTGGGCAAAAAATGAAATAGACTATTTTATCACGGCAAAACATAAAGAGCAGAAACTGACGCATGCAGCAGAAGCGGATAAGAGAACACTGTTCAGACGGGTAAGCCTGGACCTGATCGGTATGCCGGCAAAAGAGGAGTGGCTACAGCAGTATCTTTCCGACGATTCGGAAAAAGCATACGAAACCCTGGTGGATAGCCTGCTGGCATCTCCGCACTATGGCGAACGCTGGACCTCCTTATGGCTGGACCTTGCCCGTTATGCCGACACCAAAGGATACGAAGCGGACCCACCAAGGAATATCTGGAAGTACCGCGACTGGCTGATCAAAGCATTCAACCATGATAAGCCCTACGATGAATTTTTGATCGAGCAAATGGCGGGCGACCTGTTGCCCAACCCGACAGATGCACAATATATCGCCACCGCTTTTCACCGCAACAGCATGACCAACGATGAAGGCGGGACCGACAATGAAGAGTTCCGTACTGCGGCCGTAATGGACCGGGTGAACACGACCTGGGAAGTACTGATGGGCACCACCTTTGCCTGTGTGCAATGCCATAGTCATCCCTATGACCCCTTCACTTTCGATGAATATTACAAGTTCCTGGCCTTCTTCAACAATTCCCGCGATGAGGATACCCAGGCAGACTACCCGCTGCTGCGCCAGTTTTCCGGGGCTGACAGCGCTAAATTACTGGAGCTGAAAAGCTGGATACAGCAGCAGGCAGGCGAAACAAAAGCAGCTCATATTTATACGTTCCTGAAGACCTGGCAGCCCGCAGTCAACTCTCTGCAATGCGATGAATTCAACAACGCAGCGCTGGTAAGCAGCTGGTATGCCGGTATGCGTAACAATGGCTCCTGCCGGCTGAAAGGCATTCACCTGGATAACAAAAAAAGATTGCTTTACCGCTATCGCTCAGGGTTTGATAAAGGCGACTGGACCATACGGCTGGACAGCCTGCATGGAAGGGTGCTGAAAAAGGTGAGGCTGGAAGACACCAGGGGTGATTGGAAAATCGCCAGCTTCGATTTTGACGAAATCAATGGTGTGCACGACCTGTATTTCACTTATACCAACCCGTTGCTCAACAACAAAGAAGCAACGGGCGTGCTGTTTGAATGGTTTCATTTCGACGAGCCGTTTCCCGGTGCCGGCAAACCGGGGTATGATTCCGCCTACCAGGCTTACTGGCAACTGCTGAATGCCCCGGCAACAACCACACCGGTAATGGTAGAGGGCAACGAAGAACAATACCGCACTACCCATACTTTTGAACGGGGCAACTGGCTCGTGAAAGGAGATGAGGTAAAGCCCGCTACCCCGCATATCCTGAATCCCATGCCGGAAGGGGCTCCGGATAACCGACTGGGAATGGCTAAATGGCTGACCGATAAAAAGAATCCTTTAACAGCCCGCACTATGGTCAACAGGCTGTGGGAACAATTGTTTGGTTATGGTATTGCAGAAACGCTGGAGGATATCGGCACCCAGGGTATACCGCCTACCCATGCAGCATTGCTGGAATGGCTCTCCTGGACCTTTATGCAGGAGGATAACTGGAGCATCAAAAAAACCATCAAACGTATGGTGATGTCTGCCGCCTATCGCCAGGCATCTTTTGCCAGTGAAGAAACACTGGAAAAGGACCCTTATAACAAGTACCTGACGCGTGGGCCACGGGTACGGCTGTCCGCAGAACAGATCAGGGATCAGGCGCTGGTCATTGCGGGCGTCATGAGCCCTAAAATGTATGGACCGAGCGTAATGCCTTATCAGCCGGGTGGCATATGGATGTCTCCCTGGAATGGTACAGACTGGCAAAAAAGCGATGGAGAGGACCAATACAGGAGAGGAGTATATACCTACTGGAAACGCACTGCCCCCTATCCCTCTATGATGACATTTGATGCAGCCAACCGGGAAGTATGCACCTCCCGGAGAATACGTACCAACACACCGCTGCAGGCGCTGGTGACGCTCAACGACGAAACCTACCTGGAAGCAGCCCGGCATTTTGCCATGCGGATGCAGCAAGCAGGAAACGATATCAGATCCCGGATCAGAAAAGGCTATGAGCTGGCAACCTATTGCCCTATCAGCGAAGAAGCACTGAAGGTATTGGAAAACCTGTACACAACATCGTTAGACACCTTCAAAAAAGACGTAGAAGCTGCCTGCGAGATGACCCATAACCTGACCGGAAAAGACAAAGCGCCGGAAACCGCTGCCCTTACCCTGGTAGCCAGCAGCATCCTGAACATGGATGAATTGATCACCAAAAACTAAGGGCATAATTACAGACGAATGACACAAAAAGAATTGCATACACAGCGGCTGGTGAAAGAGGCCAATGAAAACATGATGTCCTTTCAGACACGCCGCCATTTCCTGAAAGAAAGCGCTATGGGACTGGGTTCTCTTGCATTGGGCGCTTTGCTGGGAAGCAGTTGCGGGTCTAAGACGCAGCCTGCTTCCACCAGCATTTTTGATGCATCCAACCCGCTGGCATCCCGTCCGCCACAATTTGCAGGCAGGGTAAAATCTGTCATATACCTGCATATGGCAGGAGCGCCATCACAATTAGAGCTGTTTGATTATAAACCCGACCTGATGAAGCTGGACGGACTGGATTGTCCGCCGTCCTTACTGGAAGGAAAACGATTCGCCTTTATACGCGGCGTGCCTAAAATGCTGGGGCCACAAGCCGCCTTTAAGCAACGTGGCGACAGCGGTGCATGGATATCAGATAACCTACCCCATCTTTCCAAAGTAGCAGATGAGGTATGTTTCCTGAAAGCCTGCACCACCGACCAGTTCAACCATGCACCCGCACAATTGCTGATGCATACCGGCAGTGCCCGGCTGGGCAGACCGAGCATCGGCTCCTGGGTAACCTATGGACTGGGCTCAGACAATCAAAACCTGCCGGGCTTTGTTGTACTCACCTCCGGCGGAAAGTTTCCGGATGCCGGCAAAAGCGTATGGGGAAGTGGTTTTCTCCCTTCGGTATACCAGGGTGTACAATGCCGCAGTGAAGGAGATCCCGTCCTGTTCGTCAGCGATCCGAAAGGCATGAGCCGCGACCTGCGGAAGGCATCCATTGATGCCATCAACGAGCTGAACCGTATCAAATACCAGGAATATAAGGACCCGGAGATCAACTCAAGGATCTCGCAGTATGAAATGGCTTATCGCATGCAGATATCCGTGCCGGAAGTAATGGACATCAGCAATGAGCCCGACTATATCCACGAGATGTACGGAACCCGGCCCGGCAAGGCATGTTTTGCCAACAACGTGCTGCTGGCCCGCAAGCTGGTGGAGAAAGGCGTCCGGTTCGTTCAACTGTTCGACTGGGGATGGGATAGCCATGGCACCGATGCCAACCTGGCCATAGATCTTGGCTTTATCAATAAATGCAGGAGTGTCGATCGCGCCTCTACCGCCCTGCTGCTCGATTTAAAGCAGCGCGGCCTGCTGGAGGAAACCCTGGTGGTATGGGGTGGTGAGTTCGGGCGTACCCCGATGATGGAAAACCGGGAAGGAAAACAAAATCCTTTCAAAGGAAGGGATCACCACGTGGAAGCATTCACCATCTGGATGGCCGGCGGGGGCATTAAAAAAGGATTCAGCTACGGAGAAACAGACGAGATCGGTTATAGCACTATCAGCGGCAAAGTGGATCCTTTTGATATACAGGCAACCATTCTTAACCAGATGGGCTTTGATCACGAACAGTTTACCTACCAGTTCCAGGGAAGACCATTCAGGTTAACAGATGTGCACGGCCGGGTGATCAACGAAATAATTGCCTAGCATTACAGAGCAGGGGTATCGGCGCTTACCTGGAAACGATCCCTTCGGTGTCTACCAACAAATAACCAACATAACGGGAATGCATACCCAAAGAAGGAGGAGACGTATGCTGCTCAGCACCAACATAAAATCCCGGATACCTGATGTATACGCCTTCTGGTTATATATAACAAAAAGGCAGGCGGCCGGGAGCCGCCTGCCCAATATATGGAAAATTAAAGCGCAATCAGAGATCTGCAGTCTTCAGCTTTTTCGGAACCTTTACCTCTACCTCCTTTACTTCGTCTTTCCGTTTTAGCTGCACCTTGTAGCTGGACCTGTCTTTTAAGGCGGCCAATCGACGGCGGGCATCATCCGTATTGGTAACCTCATTTCCATCTATCGCTGTGATCAGGTCATCTTTTTCTATACCCGCTTTAGCTGCCAGTGATTCAGGCTCCAGTTCCATTACTTTTACACCATTTCCCTCCTCGGTATCCTGGATGCGGATGCCCAGTTGCGGCTTGCCCCATGTTTCGGCAAATCCCCTGAATCCTTTTGCCATATCATCGCCCAGTCCCTGAAAATGAAAAGAACGGGTAGTAAAATTGGATTGCTGATCCAGGGTAAGAGAAACTTTTTTCTGCTTTTTATCACGTATATACTTCAACGTTACTTCGTCTCCCGGCTGCAGGGCTGCAATGGTCTCGGACAGGGAAGCAGGATCCTTAATATCTTTTTTATCCACTGATATAATAATATCATCTTTTTTCAGGCCTGCTTTTTCCGCCGGGCTACCCTCTACCACACCCGTGACCTTTGCTCCTTTCGCATCCGGGCCGGTATATACACCCAATCTTGCTTTTTTAGAATGCCATCCGGTATCTGCCCACGGCGTGGTAAAATCGAACGATGGAACGGGTGCTACCGGAGGAACCGGAGGTATGGGAGGAAAGGGTGGATACGGGGCTTCCGGGGCATATTCGAAATTTCTCTGAATGGATTCCAAACTACGGCTCAGGTTCTCCATATTCCTGTCTATTTTGCTTCTAAGCATATCCAGGTTCGCCTGCACCTGTTCGGTAACATCTTTTCCATTCACCACCACCCGGTCGCCATCTATTACAATCACCATTTTATCATTCTTTCCCTTCTTTTTTATGATCATTTCGTTATCCCTGGGGTTTTCCTGCGCGGAAGCTGCAGAAAAAAAAGAAAGCGCTGAAGTCAGGATGAAGCTCCACGTGAGCTTGTACAAAAGAGTAGGCATATACATTATTTTTTGATTTACGAAGACTTTAGTAGATCAAAGCTACTATATTTTCTGATATACGAAAACTTTCGGAAATGTTAAAATCAGGGGGATGCAGGATGTATTTCAATTTTCCGCAGGCGGGTGCAGACATTCCGCCTGTAGAGTACACTACCGGCCGGTATCCCCACCATGGCTGTAAACTTTAGGAATACGATCTGTAAAATACCCCGAAGGGGTTTAATTTGAACTTACATTGAACCCCGAATGGGGTTCAACAAAAACCTTGATATTTGCCTCCCAACTTCGTTAGGGGCTATTCACATGTAAGCCCTTCAGGCTTACATTGACGGCTCCGGTGTCCTCACCGACCGGAAACTTGCACAGGGCGAAGGTCTGCGTTTTTTCACTGAAGGTAAATACGCCCATTATGTAATTTTTGAAGCAGTAAACTCCCGGAGCTTCCGGAGATAGTCCATGTTTTTGGAATACACGAAGTATTCTACTCCGAGCATCAGCAGGGTGCCCAGGATGAGTCCCAGACCCACACCGCCCCATATGGCTTCCTGCCTGAACTTCAGCCATAGTACAATACCTGCCACAATAAGCACGAGCTCAATCAGAAGAAAACGTTTAATAGATGCAACAGCATGGGTCACTTCCGGTACCTCTTTGGTACCGAGCTTCACGGGATCCAGGTCAAAAGCATATACAGCATCTATCCGGCGCCTGTCCCGTATTTCATCCTGCCGGTAAACGGCATACCCGAGGTATAGCTGCCATACGCCCAGTACCATCAGCGTGGCTGCCATTCCTTTACCAAAGCCTGATTTATAGAGTACCAGCAACATTATTGCCGCCACTACTGCCGCAGCACCAGCGAACAACAAAAAAAGAGACGCATTTTTTTCTGCAATGAAGTATTGTTCTATATCCGCCTTCGTAAGCATACTGTTGATTTTCACCCTGAAATTATAGGATTATTTTTTGTTTGCATATAAAATTATGGTTTCCCAAAATCTGCTAAATTTAGTTATGGAAATGGAATGGTTAAAAACAGGGATTACACCGCTTAAAGAGCTGATAGCCTTCTTACAGAAGAAGTCGCAGACAAATAATATTCATAAAAAGCAGCTCATCAAAGAACTCAGGAATAACCTGAATGTATTCAGCAACGGGTTTCTGAATAATGCTTCCTTTGATGCGATTGTAGATTTGCTGAGCAATGATGCTTTCCAGGAAGCTGTAAAGAACAATTTTTCCTTCAGAAAACTACGCAACGGGAAAATACTGGCTATCCATATAAAAGATGAAAGGAACAAAAAATACGAGGGGTGGGATGCAGAGAAGCTGACGGACAAGATTGATGAGAAAATAACCGAGTTGAGAAATATCCGGAAAATGAACGGCGGTACCTTCAAAGGAGTGAAGAATAACATTTCGCTCATGATCAGCAACCTCTTCTTCAGAATGAAGCTGCTTGCAGATTTTATCCTCTCAGAAGCAAATTGACATTTGATAAAGTCTCATATCAGCAGGGGAAAATTTTTCGACCAAATAGTAGTTTTTTTAGATGCATAACATTGCAACGGATTTTTACTAAGTGTAATTTTGTATACCCGAAAAATTATACGAATAAATGACCCCTACCCTGAAAACAAAATCGTTTATCGACACCCTGGTATTCGATCTGAAAGACGCCTCAATATTGAGCGCCATCCTGCGGGATGGTGAGGGGAAGATCTGCAGCTCACTTGAAACGGAATTTACACCGGGACTCACCACCTACTACTGGTGTGGCTTCAACGACCTTCCTTATGGCGAATACACACTTGAGCTTTCCGGTAACAACGAGAAGACAGTAATTTCACTGGTAAAAAGGATATAATCTACCAAAAAGCCTGTTACCTTTTGATAAAAAATTCCTGGTCGCAAATATCGGCGCATAGTCATACGCGATAGTAATTATTATATTCAAAGGGCTGGCTCAACTGTTCAGTGTTTTATCTAAATGCTCCTCCATTCTGTTGAATACTTCCTCCAGATCTTTTTCCAATACAGTCTCCTTTCCGCTCTGGGCCTGGGTTGCATACCATAGCAGCACCATCGATACATAGTCCTGCATATCCTTACCGGCAAATTCCGTTTTGAATTCAATGATCTTGTCATTGATAATTTTAAGCGTTTTTCTTACCTGCTCCTCATCCTTCCGGGCGATCTTTATACGGTAAGTCCTGTCTCCAATGGCAACGTTTATGGCTAACAGCTCTTGCATATTTTAACTATTATATTTAAATTTATTCACACTTTATAAACAAACGGATTGTCTGCCGGTACAAAATTAAGTGGCTGAAAGCAATCTGCATTATTAATTAATCACGTAATCCTTTGAAACCATGCTTGCAAAAGTAAGAACCCAGAACTTCATCGATTCCTTTACACTGGAATTGTTCCATGCCGGTCCCAACAAGCTGAAAGCTGTATTAAAAGACGAAGTAGGAAAAATATGCAGTATCCTGAATGCTGCGGATATTCACCCTGCCCAAAGAGTAGTGCACTGGGAAGGGCTCAGTGAGTTACCATATGGTATCTACCTGCTGGAGTTGTCCTGCGAATCCGAAGAGCAAAAGATGATGCTGGTAAAAAGGATCTAGTGGCCGGAAAGCAATGTGATGCATTGATCCAGCTCTTTTATGTAAGCATTCAATCTTTTCTCAAGCTGGCTTTTTGTTTGTTCATCTGCTGTATTCGTGGAAGCTATCTGCACGATGTCAAGCTGCTGCTGCAATAATTTTATTTTCAGCAACAGGGATGCTTCCGTTTCTGTTTTCTCTTTCAGATCGGCCTTCAGCTTTTCATTATCCTTCTGAAGCGCCTGGTACTTCTTTATAAGGAGCTGCAGTTTGGCAAATACCTGGCTTATATTTCCATCAAGCTTACTCATATCTATTTCCTTATTTCCGCACCCAGGTCTTTTTCCACCACCCGCATGATCTTTTGCATAATGCCGTCGATCTCCTCATCCTTCAGGGTTTTTTCCCTGTCGAGGAAAGTAAAGTTGACCGCAAATGATTTCTTGTTGGCACCGAGCTTATCACTTTCAAATACGTCGAATAATTTGATGCCCTGAAGCCGTTTGATATTCAATCCACCAATAGCGGCTTCCACTTTATCATATGATAGCTGGTTGTCTACCACTATTGCGAGGTCGCGCTGAACTGCCGGAAACTTAGGCACTTCGGTATAATGATCTTTATCGGCTGAAGAAGCAGCAACAACTTTTTTCCAATCAAGTTCCGCATACCAAACAGGCTGCTTGATGTCGAACCGGGATAGTGTCTGGACGCTCACGGGTCCCAGGGTAGCGATAACATCCGTTCCATGGTTTATATGTATGGCATATTCCAGTCCTTTCCACTGCGTCGTTTCGGTCTGCAATGTTTCTATATTTGCGCTCTGCAGCAGGCCGGCAACCAGTCCTTTCAGGTAATAAAAATCGCTGTTGATCGCTTTTTGCTTCCAGGAAGTCTCCTGCAATAAGCCTGTAATGTATAAGCAAAGCTTTTCCTCTTCTCTGTACTTCCCGGTAACATTAGTGCTGTGGTAGGTTTTACCAAATTCAAACAACTTCAGCTGGTTATTTTTCCTGTTCAGGTTGTGCAGGATGCACTCCAGCCCTGTTTCCAGCATGGAAGGACGCATGATATTCAGCTCTGCACTCAGGTTGTTCAGCATCTTCACGGAATGCTGTAGCGTATCCTCATCAAAATAAGCGCTGTTGGTGATGGAATTGGTAAGGATCTCATAAAAGCCATTTCCCGTCAATACGGTGGCCAGCCTGTCTTTCAATGCAATCTCATATCCCAATGCTTCCACAGAAGGACTGATAGTGATGTGCTGCGGAATAACAACATTGTCCAGTCCGTCTACGCGCATAATTTCTTCCACCAGGTCTGCCGGCAACTCAATATCCGGCTTGCTGAACGGCGCGGTTACCAGCACAGCCGTTTCTGTTTCTTCCAATATTTCAAAGCCCAGGCTCTGCAACACCTTCTTTACCGTTGCTGGAGCATATGCTTTCCCGCTCAATCTTTCCAGGTAAGCATAAGTGAGCTGTATCTTCTTTTTTTCCCTGGGAGCCGGGTATATATCTATTACATCTGAAGCAACAGCGCCGCCGCCCAGTTCGCTGATCAGGAGCGCTGCCCTTTTCAGCACATTAACCGTATTGCTGATATCCACTCCTTTTTCAAAGCGGATTGCCGCGTCTGTCCTCAGGTTATGACGAAAGGATGTTTTACGGGTTGCAACCGGGTTGAACCAGGCGCTCTCCAGGAAAATATTTGTTGTTACCTCCGTTACACCACTTGTTAACCCGCCGAATACACCCGCAAAACACAACGGATATACGTTACCGTCACATATCATAAGGTCTTCCCCGTGCAGCTTCCTTTCTTTTTCATCCAGTGTCACAAAAGGAGTACCCTCCGGCAGGTTCTTTACAATGATGGCATTCCCTGCAATTTTATCTGCATCAAAAGCATGAAGCGGCTGTCCTGTCTCATGCAGGATGAAATTGGTAATGTCTACAATGTTATTAATAGCACGCACACCTATTGCCTGCAGACGTTCCTTCAGCCAGTCAGGACTTTCTTTTACAGTTACATTTTCTATATATACACCGGCATACCTTTCACATGCACCTGTATTTTCTACCACTACCTTAAACTGCCTGTTACCGGAACCAGCTACCCATGCATTCGTATAAGGATACTTTACGGAAAGGTCCGCATTATTGTGTACGGAAAGATAAGCTACCACATCTTTAGCCACGCCCAGGTGGCTCATGGCATCCATACGGTTGGGGGTGAGCCCTATTTCATATACATGGTCTTCTTTCAGCTTAAAATATTCGGCAGCAGGAGTTCCCACAACAGCATCCTGCGGCAATACCAATATGCCGGCATGGCTTTCTCCCAGCCCGATCTCATCTTCGGCACAGATCATTCCAAAACTTTCCTCTCCACGGATCTTTGCCACCTTCATGGTCAGCGGGTCTCCTTTAACAGGATATATGGCTGCTCCTACGGGCGCCACCACCACTTTTTGCCCAACGGCTACATTAGGTGCACCGCAAACTATTTTCAACAGGTCGCCGGCTCCGGTATTCACTTTTGTCAGGCGTAGCTTATCCGCATTAGGGTGCTGGCTGCATTCCACCACTTCTCCTATCACCAATCCTTTCAACCCGCCTTTTACAGGTTCAAATTTTTCAAGACTTTCCACTTCAAGTCCAAGGGAAGTAAGCACAACAGATAGTTCCTCCGGGCTGATTTCCACCGGTAGATATTCGCAAAGCCAGTTATAACTGATCGTCATAAAATCGTAAATCCTTTTAATATGAATTAAAGCATCCTGGTAAGGCGTTTGCAAAGATAGACAAATACAAATTGCGCCTCTTCAGGGATTTGCTGACAAGGTTTCCCCTCTACCCTGCACCACCCTATTTCACCCCTTTCCCCACGAAGAAGAGCAAACAAATTCTACAAACGGGTCCCCCCACCTGCAGAGAATTACGCCTCTTCAGCAATTTTTCAGGGGTACTATGCACTAAAATACCGTAAAGTCCATACTGTTATTTCTTCAATCCTGCCAAAAAAAAGACCGGAAATTCTTCCTCACAAGCTGGTGTGAATAATAGCTTTTTATTAGCGGATTTTTTATCAAATTTGTGTATAATTGATTTATTATGGTGGATAAGCTTTTAAAAGCTGTGAATTAAGATGATATTTTGTGGGTTAGCTTGTGCACTACTATTTATCAAAAAAAGGAGTTTTTGAAGTTTCAATGCCTTTAAATTCGCTGTCCCGATCGCCCCTGTAACATTTCGATAATATTTTTTTAATGTAAGAAAATATGCAGTTACCTGAAAAGATCGTATTGGGTCAGCAAGCTGAGTTTAATAATATAATTCACTCTATATAAACAAAGAATTCTGTTAATGGATCTTACTAACTTGAACAAGGACCGGAAAATCCGCAAAAAAAGCGCTGCGGATCTGGGTCCCATGGTATACGGAAAAGTACCTCCCCAGGCGCGCGATCTTGAAGAAGCCGTACTTGGCGCCATTATGCTGGAAAAATCAGCTTTTGATACTGTTATTGAAATACTGAAACCGGAATGTTTCTATGTAGATGCCCATCAGCGTATTTTCAGGGCAATGCAAAGCCTGGCACAAAAAAGCATGCCGATAGACCTGCTGACCGTAGTGGAAGAACTGAGGATGAAAGAAGAGCTGGAGCTGGTAGGCGGTCCGTATTTTGTTACCAAGCTCACCAATGCGGTCGTCTCTTCCGCCAATATTGAGGCGCACTCCCGTATTATCCTGCAGAAATTCATTCAGCGGGACCTGATCCGTATCAGCGGAGAGATCATCAGCGATGCATACGAAGACTCCACAGATGTATTTGATTTGCTGGATGACGCGGAAAGCAAATTATTTGAAATAACCAACAACCACCTGCGCAAAAACTTCGACAGTATTGACTCTGTGCTGGTGAAAACCATCCAGCGTATTGAAGATATGCGCAACCGCCAGGAGGATATCACCGGCGTACCCAGCGGTTTCGGCACCCTGGACAAGGTAACCTATGGCTGGCAGCCTACCGACCTGGTGATACTGGCAGCACGTCCTGCAGTGGGTAAAACGGCTTTTGCGCTCAACCTGGTCCGCAATGCTGCCCTGCACAGCAAAAAGCCAACACCGGTTGCCTTCTTCAGTCTTGAAATGAGTTCCAGCCAGTTAGTACAACGTATCTTAAGTGCGGAAAGCGAGATATGGCTGGAAAAAATTGCACGGGGTAAAATGGAAGACCACGAGATGCAGCAATTGTATAAAAATGGTATCCAGCGACTGCAGAATGCTCCTATATTCATAGATGATACTCCTGCCCTGAACATATTTGAGCTGCGCGCAAAATGCCGGCGCTTGAAAAACAAGCACAACCTGGGCATGATCATCATCGACTACCTGCAGTTGATGAGTGGTACCGGTGATAAGCGGAGCAGCAACCGTGAACAGGAGATCAGCACTATTTCGCGCAACCTGAAGGGATTGGCAAAAGAACTGGGTATTCCCATCATTGCGCTGAGCCAGTTGAGCCGTGAGGTGGAAAAAAGAAAAGACGGCGAAAAGATGCCGCAGCTGAGTGACCTCCGTGAATCCGGCGCCATCGAACAGGATGCTGATATGGTAATGTTCCTGTATCGGCCGGAGTACTACAATATCACAGCCAACGAAATGGGAGAAAGCAACAAAGGGGAGACGCATGTCCGTATCGCCAAACACCGTAATGGTTCCCTGGAGACCATTAAGCTGAGAGCGTTGCTGCACATCCAGAAGTTCGTGGAAATGGAAGAAGACGATTTCTCAGGAATGGGTATGCCGCAAGGCAACTGGAAACCCGTTCCCGGCGATGATGATGGCGGCGGTCCGAAATTGTTTATCCAGAAAGGCAGCAGGATGAATGACGGCAACTTTGATGATGACGCACCGTTCTAATATCATGTCAGCGATAAAACGACGGATAATATTTCCCGCTGATTTCGCAAATAAGCGCAGAAGGCTTTGATTATCTGCGGAATTCAGCGGGATCTGCGGGAGA
>CAKSVK010000062.1 GCA_934502905.1 uncultured Chitinophagaceae bacterium | reverse complement strand
AACGTTAAACAATTGCACAGGCCTCCTACTTCACCACCACCTTGTCATGCCGAAGCATGAGGCATCTGTTTCCGCTATGGCCAGATACCTCAACTGTAAATAAGCCATTGGGGAAGTCGCGTGCGGACACGCCCCCCCTTGCCCCGATACGTGTCTCCACGTATCGAAGAAGTAGATTCCTCCTGCGTCGGAATGACAGGAAAATATGGAATGATGGAGAACAATACGGAATGGAAAGAAAAAAGAAATGGCAGGCAAAAACAAGAATGGACTATTGTGTCAACGTTAAATAATTGCACAGGTCTCCTACTTCACCACTACCTTGTCATGCCGAAGCATGAGGCATCTGTTTCCGCTATGGCCAAATACCTCAACTGTAAATAAGCCATTGGGGAAATCGCGTGCGGACACGCAACCGGGCACCCCCTTGCCCCGATACGTGTCTCCACGTATCGAAGAAGTAGATTCCTCCTGCGTCGGAATGACAGGGAAAGAAATGGCAGACAAAACAAGAATGGACTATTGTGTTAACGTTAAACAATTGCACAGGCCTCCTACTTCACCACCACCTTGTCATGCCGAAGCATGAGGCATCTGTTTCCGCTACGGTCAGATACCTCAACTGTAAATAAGCTATTGGGGAAGTCGCGTGCGGACACGCGACCGGGCACCCCCTTGCCCGATACGTGTCTCCACGTATCGAAGGATCAGATTCCTCCTGCGTCGGAATGACAGGAAAAAACGGAATGACAAGTAAAAAATAGTAAATGGCAAGCAAAAGATTGCCGCTTTCAACAACCAATCAAAACTTACAGCACCTGCTTTGTATCGGTCATGAATACCCGCGTACTAACCGTATAGGTGCCGCCATTGACTGCTTTATATTTGAGATCTACATAAAAAGCCCGGTAACCGGTGGAAGGTAACTTCTCCTGTACTGTAAATGATTTTTTGGAGGAAATATGAAGGGGTGTACTGCTCCATTTGTCATCCCTGAAATCCGTATCCTTCGAATCGGCATGCCAGAGGATCACGTCAACCAGCTCATCCTTCGTTGCTTTAATTTTCACCTTCACCGCCGTTTTGGTCACGGTTGTTTTCCATTCGCATGCAGGGTACGGACTGCCGGTGAGCGTACTGCCGAAAAAAGCACCCAACGCTTCAAGAGCCTGCTTTCCGTCACCGAGATTATGCCCTGCATTGGGTACATAATGCAGAAGGTTTTTGCCGGGAATATCATTCAGGTAGTTCTTTACATTATCCACTACCCAATATTCATCATTGGTACCCATAAAAAGCATCTTCGGCATGGTCAGCGCTGCCCTGTAGGAATAAGGATCCACCATGGTGCTCACCGCCATACCACTTTCGGTTTTGGCTCCCTGCGGAATACCCAGCTTTACATAATCTTCAATTTGCACACTGTATCCTCCGAGCGCCCTGATCTGGTAATCCAGGCTCACGGGCATATTCAGGATATCGATCACCATCGGCGCTATCGCCTGCGCCCTTGTATCGCTGGCGCCTGTCAGCCAGGTGGTCCAGCCCCGCTTGGAAGCGCCGGATATGACAAACCTGTTTATAGTGTGGTTCAACTGCTGCCTGCTGAACTGCTGTATGGCATCCATACCTTTTACTGCGCTTTTCACCATCGGGAACAGGAGCGGCCATGTATAGTCGTTATCCTGCTTAAAATTATGCAGGGTCATAGAGATCAGCTCATCTTCTGTTTTCCCGCCGTAAAGCGGCTGGTTGGGTACCTGCCGGATAACCGCCACAATGGCGTTGTTCTTTTGGGCTATGGCGCTTACATTTTTGTTGAACTTATCATCCTGCCCTACCCAGCGGGGCTCTCCGTCCCTGATAGATCCGCCTGTGATATACAACAATGCCCCATCGTACTTGTTTTCCTTCGGCACCAGTATGGTCAGCTGGTGCTTCCAGACATGATCGCGCCAGTTTTGTGAGGTGAGCAACAGGCTATAAGCTGTTACTCCGTCTATATCATAAGTTTCTTTGAGCTCCCACGCAAATGTATCATCTCCGTTGTTCAAATAGCTTTTCAACGCAGTTTCCGGTGTCACCTGGCTGTATGTTACCTGCAATGAAAAAATCAGAAAAGCAATAATTGCAATAATGGTCTTGTTCATCTATATCCTTTTTTACTTTATATATCAATTTTGATCTTGTAATCCTGTAACCTGTGTCTTGTTCCTCTCCTCTCTCCCTCTTCACTTACCACTCACTCATACCCCTGGGCCGCCGGGCTCTCCGCAATGACCTTTAACGCTTCATTGATATAAATATCCCCGGTCATTTCCCCCAGGCTCGTGCGGCTGACATATTCATATTTTTTGAAGCTGTTAAAATCTTCCCTGGTAAGCATATACCCGAAAGCGTCGTTGGTCAGACCAAATAAAAACGGCTGCTTTGTCTTCATATTTCTCTTCACATAATAGCCGATATTCGGCAGGGCTTCCCCCGGAATCGTCACCACCTGGACTTGTCCGATATTTAGCAAATTTAGCTGCGTATAGGCATATTCCTTGTCCGGATTATCGCCGGCCAGCTTTAAAGGTGAGTTTGCCAGGATATATTTCATCACGGGGGAAGCAATCGGGAAACGGATGGTTTTGGCGGCACAATAAAGATCAGGATCCGGCTGCAGCGGGGCATCAGATACGATCCGCAACGCTTCATCTGCCAGCAGCCTGCCGATCCGGCCGCACTCTGCCCAGTGATTGGCTTCGATCTTATCGTCTATCCTGGCGTCGGCTGTCACCATTCCTCCCTGGGCGCCGTTCATAAATAAGGCGATACCCCCGCCCTTCTCTTCAATTCTTTCGTAAAGCGGACCACACA
Source organism: uncultured Chitinophagaceae bacterium (assembly GCA_934502905.1). Taxonomy (GTDB): domain Bacteria; phylum Bacteroidota; class Bacteroidia; order Chitinophagales; family Chitinophagaceae; genus Agriterribacter. The sequence continues at coordinate 15,975 of CAKSVK010000062.1, read as the reverse complement.
GGTCGGGGCTCAATATTCCCTGCCTGGATCCGATCACTTCCGGGTGAATGGCATAGTTTACCAAAGTGGCAATCGGCTTGCCGGCATTTTTACCGGAAACAGCTACCGGCTGAATAATGCCGCAGCGCGGATCATACAGATCAGGTGCATAATAGTTGTAGGCAATTTTCCCTTTTGCCTCCCCTACTGCTGTTTTTAATGAGGCAGGTTGCAGCTTTTTGATCGCTTCATTCACTGCATCCGCCACCTGCTGCACGCACCAGTCCAGGTATTTCAGATCCGCATATGATTTGCCGTTTTCATCAGGGAAACCGTAAGCATCCGGACCGCTATGGGTATGGGTAGCTCCGATTAAAATATTTTCTGCAGGAATACCCGTGATAAGCTTCCTTGACCTGTTGCCTAACGCCGCCGGCCACCCTAAGTTATCGATATTGACAATGGCCACGCGGGTAGCTCCTTTTTCCAGCACCAGGGCCCTGACATACAGTTCCCCCTGCTTGATGGTAACGGGCCTGGGGGTGCCTATTCCACCAGAAACCGGCAGTAAAGGGTCGGGCGTGATGACCCTTACTGCGGCTCCGGCTCTGAAGGTTTGGGAATTAGTGTTGAAACTGAAAAAGACAGTGATGGCTAAGCCAAATAATATTTTTTTCATTGTATAATGTTGTCCATCTCTCCTCACTTGTTACCAGGGCTTATTCGTTCCCTGGATGATCCAGGGTTTGGACCATGGACTGTTTTTGGCGCCGTTCCCTCCGAAATTGGAATATTCTGTACTTTCCAAATTATTATTGGCGGTCTCCACATTAGCGCCGTTCAGGTTCCGCTCTTCGATCGGGTAATAAAAACGAAGCGGTAACTCCTTCGCAACAGTTCTGTTCAATACACCATGCAGTTCAGGGTAACCTGTTCTTCTCCAGTCAAACCAGGCTTCAGTGGCCACGGACCAGGCAGATATCCATTTTTGTGTGATGATCTGCTCCTGTGTGCCATCAAACGCTACTTCGGGCTGGGTAATATAATCAGCAGCCTGGGTGCTGCCAAGCCCCCAGGCGCTAAAAGAGGCAGCGATAGCCGCATTATAATGCGTCTCCGCATCACCGGCATTCCATCCCTTCGCCGCCGCTTCTGCCAGTATAAAATGCACCTCGGATGCCGACATCAGCCTTACTTTGGAAGGATCGCCACCCTCAGGAGCCGCATTACCCTTTGAGAACCTTGCATTCACCCACGATACGTGGGGGTTACGGGCGGCCTGCTGGGGATCGGGGCTAAGATTATAAAGCTGCGGTGCGTTCAGCGCCACCGGTAAGCCAACGTAAAACGGGTCCTGGTTGATATCACTTTCCTGGAGCTGCTTTGAAGTGAGATAATCCTTAGAGATCACTCTTACTGCGGGTCTCCTTATACCATTGATAATGGTATCATACACTGTAAAATCCTTAATACCGGTCAGGTCGGGATCCAGATAAATTGATACCTGCACAGGATCAGCCCATACGCCAATTCTCGGGTCATTCCTTTCCAGCAGCGCTTTTACCAGGGTATTGCACATTTTAATACGTCTGAAATCACTGCCGTCTGATTGCGGTATCACATACGATGGCCAGGAGTCCATGACACTGTTGCCCGGGAAAGTCATAGCCGCATCATCCGCAGGAGCAGTAATGACAGGGTACCTGTCCGGGTCGGCTGCAATTTTTTCAATGCCCTGCTGCGCTACTGCAGGAAGCTTTTCCGAAAGGCGCATATAATATCTCAAAGCCAGCGAATTGGCAAACCTTCTCCATTTGAGCGCATTACCTCCGTAATACACATCAGCCGACCCGGTAGAGCTGTTAAATGATGCTCCGGATAACAGGTCGTTTGCCTTTTCCAGGTTGGCAAGAATGCTGTCATAAACACTCTGCTGGCTGTCGAATTTCGGAAAAGTATTTTCCGCTCCTTCCTTCTCTCCTTTCAACGCATTGCTGTAAGGAATATCACCCCACAAATCAGTGATCAGTCCAAACATCAGGCTTTTCATTACCAGCGCAATGCCCTGGTGCAACGGGTAATCCAATTCTACCGCTTTATCATATACAAACTGGTTGTTCCTTAGAATATCATAATAGCCCGTCCAGCTATTGGTGTTACCCCAGTCATATTCATTATGCCCGCCTGCCCAGCCGTCTTTTTGGGTATGCTGCATCACCCCCGCTATGTCGAGGTAGCCGAGATTGACAAACGCTTTTCCTGATTCTGTTAACACGGTAGATAATACCAGGTTGGGATTGGCAGAAGAAGGGTCGGCCCCGTTGGGATTTTTATTGAGCTCCACCAGATGCTTCTGACAGGAAACACAAGTGAAAATAACCGCCAATATTATTACATAAATCTTATTCATATCGAAAAGTTTATAGATACTTAGAATGTTACGTTTAATTTAATACCCACGGGTATGGTCCAGGGCGTTACATTGTACCGCTCGATACCCTGCTTAAACTGCATCCCGCCCTGAACGCCTGTTGTAGGCTGGTAGGCATTCTCGGGATCAATGCCGATCTTGGCCTTTGTCCACAGGATCACATTCCTTGTATAAACTGAAAAACTGATATCTTGTATTTTTAACGACTTCACCAGCGACTGCGGCAAACCGTAAGAAAGGGATAACTCTCTTAACTTAATATAGGAAGCCGAGAATAAAGTGGGTTCGGTAAAATCCCAGGGGTTACTTACCGCATACAACATAGGAATGGTTTTATTGGGATTGGAAGGATCATCCATACCAAGTATATTTTCACCCAGGTTTTCAGCATACCCGGTGGGGTTGCCATTGGCATCCCATCCCGTAGCATATACGCCCGGTGCAAACATTCCGCCATAAGGAAGATTAAACCCTGATATGATCACGGGATAGCTTGCACGCTCCGGCGTAGGCCAACCTACTCTTATAAATCTTCCGTCATGCACCTTTATCAGCTCATCCTGGTGGTCAACCAGGTAATCACGCAGCTCTTTGCCGCTCATGGTACCCGGATCCCATAAATTATCAAATTGCAGCGAAGCCCTGCCGTCCTCAATACCATACCGGTAAGTTTGAGAAACGAACTGCCCGCCATTCCTCCAGTCAAACGTAGCATTCAGCGTCCAGTTTTTCCATGACACCGAAGTTTGCGCGCCCAGTATAAAGCGGGGATTAAAATTCCCTATTTTATTTTTAGTAGCCAGCGCATCCAACGCCACCCATTTGGCGCCATCCTCATTACCGGCATCCAGCAGCGGCCAGCCGTAATAAGGAGAAGACTTATCTTCTACTACCCGTAATTTAGGACCATAAATATCTCCCACCTCTTCTCCCAAAAACGTATAAGCGCCCCCCTTGGCATCTTCCCAATAGGTAAAATAAGGCATTTCATCAATCAGCTCTATTACTTTGGTGCGGTTGCGGGTAAAGTTGAAGCTGAGATCCCAGCGCCAGTTCCTGGTTTGAACGGGGGTTCCACCTACAGTAAGCTCAACGCCCGAGCTGCGAAGCAACCCTGCATTGATATTTTTTAAGGCGTATCCGCTGGAGGGAGGCAAACCGGTGTTGAATATCTGGTTTTTATTATCTACAGAATAATAGGTGGCGGCCAAGCGGAACCTGTTCTTAAAAAGATTAACATCAACACCCGCTTCGTAGGAAGTAGCCAATTCCGGCTTAAGATTTTCGTTCAGCAATATGCTCGAAGTGGTCAGCCTCGGTACTTCGCCCCAGGCGCCCGCGTTAGCCAGGACGCTATATAACATATGCGGACTGGCATCGTTGCCTGCTTGCGCATAACCTCCTCTCAGCTTGATCAGGTTAATATTTTCCGAAGTAACCCCCAGTATTTCATTCATCAGGACACTCAAGGAAGCTGAAGGATAAAAATAGGACTTGGCGCCCGGCAGGGTACTCGACCAGTCGTTACGTCCGCTTACATCCAGGTAGACCATATCCCTGAAGCCGATCGTTGCCATGGCATACAAGCTGTTCACACCTTTCTCGAAATGGCTGCTGGAATAGTCAAGGTTTGCCGGCAGTATATTTTGAATGGTAAATACGCCCGGTACAATAAGCCCTGTTCCATTTTTAGTAGCCACTTTTTCAACGCCACCGTTCAGGTAACGGGCGTTTCCTCCTGCCGAAACCGAAAAATGAAATGCATTCACCTCTTTTTTATAGGTAAGCAGGAAATCTGCGTTGCTTTCAAAGTTGTTGATACCGATTAAGCCATAAGCACCCCTGGGATCATTGGTATAACCATTGGCCATTTTCGTCTCTCTTTTCTCGCTGTAATTGTCGATCCCGTAACGAAGCATCAGGCTGAGATCGCGGGCGATCTGCCAGTCTGCCTTCAGGTTGCCGTATACCCTGTCCCTTACAAAGGAATTGTTTACCTCATAAGCCAGGAAATAAGGATTATTAACAGAGGGATGCGTTGATCTTACCGCCAGTCCCTCCAACCCGGGTTGCCAGTAATCTTTCAGCTCGCGAATATCTGTATTGGGTGTTATGGCGTATGCCCATTGAAGCGGGTTAGCGCCTCTTTCCCCGGCAGGACGGTTATTAGACCTGTTCCGGCTGAAATCTATATTGGTGCTCAGGCTGAAATTATTGGTCACTTTAAGTGAAGAGCTGAGGTTAAGGGTATTACGGAACAGGTCTGAATTAGGAACAATGCCCTTATTACGCATATCGGACAGGGAGATACGGTAATTAATTTTTTCCGTACTGTTGGCTACAGAAACACCATTGGTAGTAGTGATGCCTGTCTGAACAAAATTTCTGACATTATTAGGATGCGAAACCAATGGAATGGCGATTTGCTTACCGTTTTCGTCTAAGGGACTGTTCCATTGTATGGCATAATATCCTCTATCCAATTCAGGACCGCCGGCTCCGCCCGATTCATCGATGATAACATAATCGGGGTTAAAACGCTTATCCGATACGCCTAAGGGATCGGTAAGCAGGTTACCCGATATAGAAACAGGCGTGGCAGGAAAAACACCGCTTGCAAACTTCGTCTGCCATTCCAGAAACCTGTACGGCTTTTCAAAAACTGTGTTGGAGATAAAATTAACCGTTGTTTTTTTAAGTCCTTTTCCGCTTTTGGTAGTAATGAGCACTACCCCGTTGCCGGCCCTGGAACCATAAAGCGCTGCAGCGCTGGGTCCTTTAAGCACAGACACATTTTCGATATCATCGGGATTGATACCTCCGATAGCGTTCCCGTAATCCACGCGGTTGTCATTACCTACCTGCGTCACATTATTCAGGGTATTAGCGATAGGAACCCCGTCTATCACAAACAGCGGCTGATTATCGCTGCTCAGGGAGGTGGCGCCCCGGATGATCATGCTCACCGAAGAACCTGCTGCTCCCGTTTGATTAATGGTGACACCGGCTACTTTACCCGACATCGCATTCAGCACATTCTCCTGTGCCACGCGGTTCATTTCTTTACCGGCTACTTCTTCAACAGAGTAACCCAGCGATTTTTTTTCACGGGTGATACCCAGTGCGGTAACCACCACACCCGAAAGCTCCTGCGCATTGCTCTCAATAACAGCATCCACCACCGAACGGCCCGATACGGCCAGCTCCACTGTTTTATACCCTACAGAACTAAATACCAGCACACTGTTCGCATTCCTGACGGTAATGGTATAATTACCGTTATTATCGGTGGTGGTGGCATTTGATGTGCCTTTTTCTGTAACAGTTACGCCTGTAACAGGTCCATTTTCATCCGTCACCGAACCGCGCACGGGAAAGTCTGCCGCAACAGCAGACAAATGTAAAAATAATACCAGGCTCAAGAAGAACAGCAATCTGCCGGTAAAGCAACAAGTCCTCATAACAATTTGATTGGTTTAAAGGAAAGAATTTTGTTTTCAAGTTAAGATCATACGCCGGTTACTGCTTTTCCAGCAAAAGATTCATGGGCACATCGCCCAAACCGGGAAGCGTGATAAGAAGTGAAAGATTCAGCTTCGTTGCCGTAATATCATTGATCCAATGCGGATCTCTTTTATCTTTCTCAGGGAACAGCGCCAGCACGGAACTGTATACTTCCGTGTCCCAGGTACCCGATTTGCCTGCTACCAGTGGTGAAACCCCTCCGGGAAATTCAGTAATTCCCTCTATGGCATAGGTACCATCATTGTTGAAATTATAGGTATTGTTACGGGTATATACGAACGGGTTACCACCGAGCGCTCCCAACAGCATATTAATAATAGGGTCATCCAGCATACTGCTGCCCGCCGTAAGCGGAATTTTATTATCCCCGACTTTTACTTCAGTAGATACGCCTAATGTTATATCCTTTTGCTTCCAACTGCCCGTCACCCATTCCTTTTTGGCGGTCGCCAGGTCTTTTTGAGGCGCATCTTCTTTTTTACAGGAAGATGTTATAAGCATTGTGAAAGCAAGCAATAACATCAAATTCGATAATCGCTTTTGCATGAGTAAACGGTTGTTTGGTTTATGGTTTCAGTTATACATTACAATGGCGCCGGGTTCATAGGTTGCCATCCACTAAATATTAACATACGTTCGTTATTTTAACAGGCAAAAAAAATATCCCGCTAACGGATGTCAATCTTAAGCAAATCTATATTCATCTCAAATGTTATTTCTTATGAAAAGAATAGCAAAAATTACTTTACAAAAATGCAAAACCTGTCATGTATCTCCCGTTTACACCGGTCGCTGTCAAAATAGTCACATCTGCCTTCTCAGGCTTAACATGGCCCGGAAAGCAAGATTGTTGACAGATTGATAGTTCATAGACAAACGAGCGGCTATCTGCTCGTAGGTCAGCCCTTCAAAAAACCGCAGCCTTACTACCTGCTTTTGCCTGCTTGTAAGTTGCCCGATTGCCTTGTTCAGCCTGTTCTTCTGCTCTGTTGCCATATCTGCCGAAATGATTGCCTCCTCGATATTTTCTTCCCGGAATATCCCCTGGTCTTTTTCGATCAGCTCGTTGATAATGACCTTTGATTTTACCTTTTTCAGGATAATGCTCTTCAGCACCTTTACCAGGTAACTATAGGTGTGCTGCACATCCCCGATGCTGGCGCGGTAATGCCAGACTTCAATGAATACATCCTGCAAGGCATCTTTAGCCAGTTCCCGGTTATCCGTCATCTTTAAAGAAGCCTGGAATAACCGGTCTATATAAGTGTCATAAAAATATCCCAGGGCTCCGGGGTCACCGGATTTTAACTGCTTCCAGCAGGCAGTATCATTTAGGTAAGTACATTGAGGCATACAACTAAAAATAAGCAGTTAAAAAAATAATTTTATTCAAATCCATTTCTCCTTTCCTGCTATGATTTCAAAGTTCAATTTTATTCCAATTTTAAAAAATGACCAATAGTAATTCTTATGAAAAGGATGGCTAAAATTATTGTACCAATTTGCAATAATTACTATTGCAGCATCGGGGTGTTTTTAAAAACATCGCACACGGCTTATACTGTGCTTAACTTCTGACGAATAACGCCCGCCAAAGGACGGCTGTTTTTCTATGGTTATATTTACCGTATAATATTATGACGGACAAAACGAAAGTCCTGCGGGGGAGCTTACCTGTGTCTTCCAGCCGACTGCAGGTAACGGAGTAACGCAACCGGAAGATCTGTTTGAATAATATTGGTTTGCTTCAACAATAGCAACTGTGGAAACCCTTCGCCGGGCTTTGTTTTCTCAGCCTCGTCAATTTTGCCCAATGCATTCATCCATACCCGTTTACCGCTGTTCCTGATAGTAACCATCAGGGAGTCGGTATAAAATTTATGATCGCCGTGCACCGCCGGTATCTTATAAGGCAAAGAAAGGATGGCGTTTACATCGTCGCTGTTGTAAGCCCTTGCCAGGTATTGGATCCGTTTGTTGAAACGGTTGTATATCGCCGCATCTTTATAATCATACAAAAAGAAAAGACACTGGTCTTCCATCTTCATCTTCCGGATCAGCTTTGCTGTTGACCTTGCAGCCCTTCTACCCTCCGCTTTATAGTCTATATCCAGCATTATTTTCCCTTTTACGAGCTGCAATACCTCCTTCAAGGTGGGGATCTTTTCCTGGGTGACCTGTCCATTGTGCACCAGCCGCAATTGCTGCAGTTCAGCAAATGACTTCTCCGCTACCAGTCCCGTGCTGTTGGTTGTCCTGTCTACGGTTTTGTCATGCATAATCACCAGCACACCATCTTTTGTTTCCCGTATATCCAGCTCTACAATGTCTATTCCCGAACGGATCGTTTCCCGGATCGCTGCAAGGGAATTTTCCGGAAGGTCGGGATGGGATGCCCTGTGTGATGCAACCAGTATCCGGTCGGGGCGATGATGAAAATCGTATAAAATACTATCAAGGCTGGACTGGGCGGCAACCCCGGCATATACCAGGGTCATTGCCCATATCAGGGTTAATTTTTGGAGCATAATTTAAAGCGTTAACCAGCGGCGTTCCTATCTTCCTCCTGTTACTTCATTAATGGGCTGACCTATTGAGCCGCTGGGCATCTGTATGCGAAGCAGGGCTGCCACAGTAGGCGCAATATCCGTCATCCCGGTAACCCGGTTGGTATACCCCGGCCTGATCTTCCAGCCCATCCAGACCAGCGGAATATGTGCATCATAAGGATACCAGGTGCCATGCGTCGCGCCTTTAATATTTCCACCTTTCCAGGTCGGCTGGATGATGATCATAAAGTCTCCGCTGCGTTTTACATTATAACCTTTTATCAGCATGCTCTTTATCGGCTCGGGCAGGGCTGCTTCTCCCAACGATTCAAGCGCTACCACATTGGCAATACCCGGCGCCTTTAGCAGAATATCCTTTACTATTTTCTCCACCTCTTTCCTGTCTGCCTTTTTTGCATCCAGCTCGGCCCAGTTCATATATATCTGGTAGTTGGTGAAAGAAAGAACAGGTTTTTCAACACCATATTTTTCTTTTAAGGCACTTACCAAAGGTTCGGCGTAGTCCTTATCTACCAGCGCACCTGAAGGCATTTTGTTTGCCAGGTAAAATCCCGGGGATTCGGAAACGCCATGATCCGCCGTAATGAAATACAGGTAATTGTTTTTTCCGAAACGTTTATCCAGGTAAGCGAAGAAGGCGGCGAGGTCCCTGTCCAGGCGAAGATAATTGTCTTCTACCTCTACAGAGTTAGGACCATAAGTATGCCCGATGGCATCGGGGCTTGACAGGCTGATGGCTATGAAATCTGTTACTTTGCCGCCACCCAGGTTATATCCTTCAATTGCTGCTTTGGCAAAATCCAGCGTCAGTGTATTGCCGAAAGGCGTCGTTCTGATAGCGCCGTAGTTTTTCCCTTTGAACTGTTTGAGGCGATGCGGGAACACGGGCTTTTCATCCCCGTTAGCAGTATTCTCATAACTCATGTCATCTGCATCGCTCAGGGTATAAGTATTAATCGGAAAGAGTGTTTCCCAGTCATTGTTATAATAAGTGTCTACAACTTTTTTATCATTAAACTTTTTAGCCCATTCCGGAAGATCTTTCATATAATAAGTGCTGGTAACAAAGTTCCCGTCTTTACCATTGAACCAGAATGCACCGGTAGCAGTATGCCCTGCGGGAAATATGGCAGCACGGTCCTTTATAGCTACTCCCACGGTTTTGCTTTGGAAGTTGGTAGCAATGCGTAACTGGTCTGTGATGGTAGTAGCTAAATTGTGGTGCGGAGACATGGCTTTATCGCCGGGAGACCCCACCAGCGCATAGTTATCATCCTCAACACATTCAACATCCCTGCCTTTGGTCCTGTCATACCATCCGTTGCCCACCACACCATGAATGGCAGGAACAGACCCGGTATACACGCAGGTGTGCCCGCAGGCGGTGATGGTAGGAGAATAGTCTATCAGTGTATTTTCGCAGGAAAAGCCTTCTCTGATCAGCCGCTTAAAGCCACCATCCACATAACGGTCCTGGTACTTGTATAAATAATCCCATCTCATCTGGTCTACCATCATGCCCACCACTATTTTGGGCTGCGAAGGCGCAGTATTTTGTGCAAATCCGGATTTGAAAGCAATTAAAAGAAATAACACTACGATTTTTACAGGTCTCATCATAAAAGTGATTTAGAGATTCGAAAACAGGTTATAAATGTAAGCCTTACATTTAAGAGTTACTTAAAGAAATTGTTACTTTTAAGAGTAAAGTTCAGTAGCATATATACTCATTACACACTATACGCGTGGTAATCCCTGCTCTTTTACAACAGCAGCCTCCCGATGTTCCAACGCCAGGTTCAGGAAATTCGGTAAAATGTGGGAGTAGGTCCATAGTATTTTATCGGGATCATTCAATTGTTCTATCATGGAAGCCCACTTGGCTTCCCCGTGCGCTTCGATCACTGCCTGTTTTTTATCCTCACGCTGCAGGTACATGCTCATACCTATGGCATCGGCTTCCGGATGGAATTGCGTACCGATCATATATTCGTTAAAACGCACGGCCATGATCGCCCGCTCCAGCGGCACATGCGGACGTTCTTTTTCGATGCATAATATCGAAGCGCCGAGCGTATCCAATACGTTCTGATCAGGAGACGTAACCTGGAAATCCCTGCTATCCACCGCATAAAAAGGATCATCGAGCCCTTCAAAGACCGGCTCATGTACCCCGGCTTCCAGCGGGTGAATAGGAAACACACCAAAAGAAGTGGATCTCCGCCTGCTTACCTGAGCGATCTTCAGATGCCGGCAGACCAGTTGATAGGAATGACAGATGAGGAAAACAAATTTCCTGACAGGATGAATACCGCTTTTATTCCATTGCTCTACAGCATTCAGCCAGCTAAAGTACGCTGCTTCCCAGTCAGAGCCCTCAGATTCAAGCGGGCTGCCGGGTCCGCCGCTGGATATGTAAATATCATAAGTCATATCCGGCACTTCCAACTTCTGCCGGACATCAAATTCATCCCACTCTATATCCAGGAAATTAGCTTCACCATATTGGTTGATGATCTCTCGTATACACCGCATCCCCTGATTGGCTACCCCGTTGTTTAAATCAAGTATAGCCACCCGAACAGGTTTTTTCTCGTTATCAGGCATCGGCCAAAGATACAAATTTTCATTTTTCCGATACAAACAGGTCCAGGATATAAGATGCATACCACAAGTTACAAGACACAGGGATGCCAGACTGCAGGACGCAAGATGCATGTTTCAAAACGGAGGGATTGACCTGTACAGCCTTACCCGGAACCTGTTTACCTGAGACTTGTGCACCTGCAACCTGATACCTCCACCTGCATCACCACACCAGTCTCGCTATCCGCCCGTTGGCTCCGGCCAGGAATACATTTTTGCCATTTTTAGCTTTCCTGCATACATGGAACCCCTCTGTACTGATCAGCTTCCAGTTGTTTCCGCCATTTGAAGAAATATCTACCCCCGAAGTGCCGCAGGCTATCAATTTGTTCCTGCTGATAAATTCAATACAGCTGCGATACCCTGAAGGTCCGTTTTCCGGCGCTTTCCAGGTTTTTCCACCGTCGCGGCTGAGGGCGCAATTTCCGTTCTTTACTGTATCGGCCGCATAATCACCGCCCGCCACTGCCAGCCGGGAAGCAGTCTTACGCTTTTTACCGTTATACACCGCCAGCGAAAAAGCACCCGTTGTTTCTTTTCCCTGCAACAGCGGCAGGTCATAGCGGTTGTCCCGGATAAAGATCCTGGAGCGCATTCCCCCGGTCACAAACGCGGCTTCAGACAATGAGATCGCCCGTATATTAGTGCCGCTTGCTGCAAACATGGCTTCCCCTTTTTCTGCAACCGGGCGGTTCACTTCGGGAATTTTCTGCCAGCTATTGCCACCATCAAAAGTGCGGATGACAAAGATCTTTCCGTCTGCAGGATCACCTACAACAATTCCGCTATCTTCATTCCAGAACTCCATCGCATCCATGAATATGTTCGCATCATGCTCTTCAAACACCACCTTCCAGGAAGTTCCGCCATTAATGGTTTTCAGAATATATCCCGGACTGGCAACTCCCATGATAATTGCTGTTACCCCGTCAAAAGCCTCGATATCCCTGAAGTCCACCTGTTCAAATCCCGCCACCTGCATCCACAACCAGGTCTCCCCGCCATCTACAGACCTTCCCACCGTCCCCCCCGAGCCGCTTACCCAAATCACCCGGTCATCTACCACGCTGAGCCCCCTGATGGAAACACCGGTATTTTCAGCGAGTATTTTAATCTCCTGCGCAATAATTGCCTCGAAACATAACAGGTAAAAAAACAGGAAGAAACCCTTTTTATACATCCATTACTTTTTAATGATCAATTCAAAGCACATTCAACCGCTTGTTCAGTACCGCCCTGTAGGCATCCGCTACCGGCACGGACCGGCCGTCAATTACCAGCACACCGTCCCGGATGCCGTCAATTTTATGGATGGCCACAACATAGGAACGATGGACCCGTATGAACCTCGAAGCGTGCAATCGTTCTTCTACCGTTTTTAACGTAGCGTGAATGGCAAAAAACTTTTGTGAAAGATGAAGCTTTACATAGTCGCCCATAGCTTCTGCAAACAAAATATCATCCATTTTTATTCTACGGATGACATTGGAATCCCGGATAAAAATAAATTCATCTGTCTCTACTTTCACCTGCTCCTTCTTTGCTTCCAGCACTTCCCGTGCCTTATCTATAGCCTGCAGGAACCGCGTAGTTGTCACAGGTTTCACAATATAGTCAACAACATTGAGCTCAAAAGCTTCTACGGCATAATCATTTTTTGACGTGGTAAAAATAATCAGTGGTGCAGGCTTACCCAGGTTTTTGGTCAGTTCCAGCCCCGTCATGCCAGGCATTTCTATATCCAGCAATAACAGGTCTACCTTTTGATCCCTCAGAAAGTTATAGGCATCCATAGCGCTGGCACAATCTCCTGCAATATTCAGGTCCCCGACCTGGCTGGCCAATTGTCGCATAGTGACCCTGGCGATCTTATTATCATCAACAATCAAACAATTCATGAGCTTCCATTTGTTTGTTACCCGGTTGTAAAGATCTATACAGGTAAATTTAAAAAAATCATGCAATCCGGCCCATTGGGTGCATTTTCAATTTTCCGTCCCCTACAAATTTTCCGGTCGGCGAGATACGAACCGGTAGCAGCAGCTGCAGACTGGGGGGCGACACCCGCCTGCGGAGAATACGTCCCGACCATTCCCGCAGCGGTAAATCTTAAAGCGCTATCTGTTCTCCTTCACGGATTTCATCACTGGCTTTCTTAACCAATGTATCCCCGGGCGCTACCGCACCGAAAATTTCAATATCCTCGTTTACAGTTCGCCCGGTTTGTACCGGTATTTTCGCTGCCCGCCCGTCTTTTACTTTTATGACATACACATTCTCCTGGCTGCTTATTACTGCCGTCCGCGGCGCTACAATGCTGCTGTCGCTGCCCGGCAGCCGGATATCTACGTTGGCGATCATACCGGGCAATAGTTTCCGGTCATTATTTGCTACATCTATTTCCACCCGCTGGGAACGGATCCTGGAATCCAGGGCCCCTGCCAACCGCTGCACTGTGCCGGAGTATACCATACCGGGCATTGACCTGATGGTGAAATCAATTTTATCATTCACACGCAGGTATTGGTTATAAGCTTCCGGCACCATTACGACCAGCCTGAGCTTTTTTTGCGTCTGAAGCGTAAAAATAGGCTGTTCGGAGCCTTTGCCTGCGGGACCTACATAGGCGCCGGTGCTTACATTCCTGGCGGTGATGATACCTGCAAAAGGTGCCCTGATGGTAAGGTAGTTCTTATTGTCGGTGATCTCCCGTTCAGAAGCTTTGGCAGCCTGCAACTGGGCAAAGTCGGATTTCTGACGCGCCAGCGCCATATCCAGATCATTCGGGGAAATGGTACCCGGGGTTTTGCTGGTTTCCAGCAGCCGTTCGTAATTTGCTTTGCTGGCGGCATAGGCAGCTTCCAAAGCCTGCAGCCTCGAAGCCGCGCCTGAAAGCTGCGCGTTGATCTCCGGAGCATCCATCACCGCCAGCAGCTGTCCCTGGCTTACTTCTGAACCTACATCCACATGCAGCTTCTGCACAAAGCTGCTCACCTTGGCATAGAGATCTACCTGCTGGTAAGCGATCAATTCGCCCGGTATCTGCACGGAGCCGGATAAACGCCCCTTTTGCGCCACCCATACTTCTGTAACCTGTGGTTCATCCACCGGTTCTTCTTCTGCTGTTTCTTTAGGGCCGCAGGCGGCAAAAGCAGCTGCAAAAAACAAAAAAGATAACGATAACCTATACACTAAACAAATGCCCGTTCCGGTAAAAAATTTTATAAACATCGGTTCTATTTATCAGATGATTGATCAATATAGAATTTACTTTCCGGGTCTTCCGGATCCAGCGAAACAGACCGGGTGGTAGTACGGTATTGTACCCACGCAAAAACCAGCGGCAGGAAAACCAATACAGCAACGGTAGAAGCAATCAGCCCCCCGATAACGGCTCTTCCCAGCGGAGACACCTGGTCCCCTCCTTCTCCATGCCCTATTGCCATCGGCAACATACCCATGATCATGGCCATACTGGTCATGACAATGGGGCGTAATCTTAATCCGGCTGCTTCTTTTGCAGCCGCAACCGAATCGCCGTTGTGCTTACGCAGGTGCTCTGCATTTGTGATCATCAGCACGGCATTGGCAATAGACACTCCTACCGACATGATAATTCCCATATAGGACTGCAGGTTCAATGTGGACCCGGTGATCATCAACAAGCCCGTTGCCCCCACCACTACCGCAGGAACTGTTGCCAGTATGACCAACGGTACTTTAAAAGATTGAAAATTGGCAGATAACATCAAAAAAATAACCACAATGGCCACGATCAACCCTGATTGCAGGCTGCTGAGCGTTTCCGTTAATACAGTGCTCAGTCCGATGCGGTCAATAAATAATCCGCGGGGCAGCTCCCCCAGGGATGCGATCACTTTCTCTACATCTCCGGTAGCCGTACCCAGGTCTTTATTAAAAAGACTGGCAGTTACAGAAACGTAAGGCACCGCGCCCAGGTTGTCATTTTCCCCATAGGTAGTATCAGGCGTAATAGTAGCCACATCTCCCAGTACAGGACGCACCGCATTCCGCTGAACAGGTATGCCTTCCATGTCTTCTATGGTATTCATCTGGTTAAGCGGCACCTGCACCTGTACTGCATACGGGAGGTTCGACTTTTCGTCTATCCAGGTATTTTTTTCCGTGTACCTCGACGAGGAGGTAGCCGCTATCAACGACCGTGATATCTCACTCATATCTACCCCTAACTGTGCAGCGCGGGTACGGTCTATATTAATGTTCAGGGCCGGGTATTTGATGGGCTGCGCAATTTGTATATCCCGCATATAGCTGATCTGCTTCAGCCCATCCATGACTTTGTTTGCAAATTCCTCATTGAGCTTTTTGTTTTTCCCGGATATCCGGATCTCAACAGGCGTAGGCGACCCCTGGCTTAATACTTTATCGGTCAGCTCAATCGGCTCGAAAGACAGCTTCATGTCGGGAACTGTTTTCTTCAAGCGCTGCCGCATCTTTTCTTTGAAAACATCCATGTCCCCATGATAATCTTTCAGGCTTACCTGGACGACCGCTTCATGGGGACCACCCATGAACAGGTAAATAGGGCTCACCGAATATAAGCCAGGATGTTGCCCTACATACGAGGACGTGATACCGATATGCTCCTTCCCCACCAATGATTCCAGCTCCTTCAGCGTCTGCAGCACCCGCTCTTCCGTACGTTCCATCCGGGTGCCGTCGGGTAGCCGTAGCCGTAACTGGAACTGGCTCGAATTCACTTTCGGCAATACATCCTTTCCGATCACATCCAGCATAAGCACTGCTGCGCCTGTCAGTATAATGCAATATGCCAGCACTATT
>CAKSVK010000061.1 GCA_934502905.1 uncultured Chitinophagaceae bacterium | reverse complement strand
TGCAGAACCTGTGCCACACACATATTGGGGATATATCACCACTAATATAATGAAGGGCAGTTAAGTCTATGACCCGGAAGATAGCTTGCTATTGAAAAATCAGGGTTATCGTCGTATTCAACTTTATCCGCATCCGGTAAAAGCCGAACTGTGCTGTATTTATTTGTTGATGCTTATTTTTGCGGTTTTAATTGAAATTGGAAAGACCATGCGATTGACCCCGGAAAACAAGTTCAAAAAACTTATTGTAATAGGAGACAGGATATTGATCAAACCGATACAGGGAAATGAAAAGACCGCCAGCGGGCTGTACCTGCCGCCGGGCGTACAGGAGAAAGAAAAGGTACAGCAGGGATATGTCATTAAGCACGGTCCCGGGTATGCGATCCCCATGCCGATGGAAAACGAAAGCTGGAAGCCGGAAGAAGAGCAGGTAAAATACATACCGCTGCAGGCGCGGGAAGGCGACCTGGCTATTTTTCTGCTCAGCGGCGCCACGGAAGTGATGTATGAAAATGAAAAATATTTCATAGTACCTCAAAGCGCCATCCTGATGCTGGAAAGAGAAGAGGAATTATAACAAACGTTGCAATTCTCTGAAATAGCAGGTGTTGTACGCCGTTATTTCCGCGATGACCTGGCTTCTTCATTATAATCCAGACAAAGCCTGATCCAGTACATAAGATCCTTATCCTTTTCAATTACATCCAGATCCACATAACAGTAACCGGTGTATTCCCTGCCTTTCATGACAGTAGGCTTCACTCCCTTCCGTTGCAGGATATCCTGCTGAAGAGAAGGATCAAACCGGCACATCAATTGTTCGTCACCAATGTTGATGCACATTTTTCCATTGACCAGGAAAGCAAGTCCGCCAAACATTTTCTTTTCTTCAACTGATATGCCGGGCATTTCCTTAAGCTTTTTCCTGACCCTTTCCGCCAGTTTTAAGTTATAGGCCATTGGTAAGTCTTTTTCTGACATGAAGGACTACAGTGTCTTCATATCGATTACAAAACGATATCTTACATCCCCTTTTAACATACGGTCATAAGCCGTATGTATGTCTTTCATTGCTATTATTTCAATATCGGAAACAATATTATGTGCCGCGCAGAAATCAAGCATTTCCTGCGTTTCAGGGATTCCCCCGTTGGCAGATCCTACCACGCTGCGGCGACCGGTGATCAGTGGAAAGGCGCCTATTTCATAGGGCTTTGACGGCGCACCCACACAGATATGAACGCCGTTTGTTCTGAGCAGTTGCAGGTAGGGCAGCATATCATGGTCTGCACTTACTGTATCCAGGATAAAATCGAAACTTCCCCCGGCTTTCTTCATCTGAGCAGGGTCAGTGGTCACTACAAAGTGATGCGCGCCGAGCTTACGGGCATCTGCTTCCTTGCCGGGAGAAGTACTTAATACGGTTACTTCAGCACCGAGCGCCACCCCGAATTTTACGCCCATGTGTCCCAGTCCACCCAATCCCAGCACCGCCAGCTTATGTCCTTCACCTACTTTCCAGTGACGTAAAGGGGAATAAGTGGTAATACCTGCGCAAAGCAACGGCGCGGCCGCAGCGGCGTCCAGCTTTTCACTCAGGTGCAGGGCAAAATCTTCACTCACTACAATTGTATTGGAATAGCCTCCGTAGGTAGGTGTCTTTTTATCCTGCTCCAGTCCGTTATAGGTCTGTGAATTGCCGTTCAGGCAATAGTTCTCCAGCCCTTCCTTACAATTATCACATTCCCGGCAGCTATCTACCTGGCAACCAATGGCGGCCAGTTCCCCCACTTTGAATTTTTTTGCATGCGCGCCTGTTTTCACCACCCTTCCCACAATCTCATGACCGGGCACCATCGGGAAAATGCCTTCAAACCAGTCGTTACGGATCTGGTGCAGGTCACTATGGCATACACCGCAATAGTCAATGTCGATTTGTATATCATGCGGCCCCAGCTCACGTCTTTCAAAGTTCCATAAAGCAAGGTCACTTTCGGGTGTTTGGGCGGCATACCCTTTTACATTGATCATTCCTGTATAAATTTTGTTTCAGCAATAGTATTTGTAAACGTTGATCTTTATTTGTTCACCAGCTTCAGCGCACCTTCACCATAGCGGGCGCCCACATTGGGATATTTTTCAAAAATACCATTCAAGGTAGCCAGGTCATCCGGTGTAAGGACAATATCCACTGCAGCGGCATTTTCTTCCAGGTATTTCACTCTTTTTGTACCGGGTATTGGTATCATATCTTCCCCCTGGGCAAGCACCCATGCGAGCGCCAGTTGTGTTCCTTTTACGTTTTTTGAGGCGGCAAAATCATTTAATGCCGCTGCCAGCTTCCGGTTATTGTCAAGGCTTTCTCCGCGATACCGTGGCAGCGTATTGCGGAAATCGTTTTGGGCAAGACTGCCGGCATCATTGATATTGGCAAATAATCCCCTGGCCAAAGGAGAGTAGGGGACCAGGGTAATGCCCAGCTCCCGTATAGTATTCAGTATTTCCCCTTCAATATCTCTTGTTATCAGGGAATATTCACTTTGCAGTGCGGCGATAGGGTGCACGGCATGTGCTCTTCTGATGGAGTCAGCAGAGGCTTCGCTCAGTCCCAGGTAACGTACCTTTCCCTGCTGCACGAGCGCTGCCATGGCTCCTACAGTTTCTTCAACCGGGGTACCGGTATCGATCCTGTGCGCATAGTAAAGATCGATAGTTTCAATTTTTAACCGGCGTAAGCTGGCTTCCACCGCCTGTTTGATCCATGCAGGAGACCCATCCACGTAAGTGCCGGGCATGCCACTGTGCCCTGCTGTACCGTCCTTGAACCTGAATCCGAATTTTGTTGCAATAAAAACCCTGTTCCGGTTGGGTGCCAGCACTTTGCTCACCAGCTCTTCGTTAGCACCATTACCATACATGTCTGCTGTATCCCAGAAGTTGATACCCAACTCCAGCGCCCTCTCCAGTGTAGCAATATTTTCCTTTTCATCTGCCGGTCCGTATGCATAGCTCATACCCATACATCCCAGTCCGACGGACGACAATTTTTCTCCTGTATATCCAAGATTCCTGTATTTCATATGCGATTGTTTTATAAACAAAATTAAGGACTACTATTTAGCTTACCCTGAACAATTTCACCTCGTTGTAAATTAAAGGACGTTTTTCAGATGGGGAAACAGGAAGATCACGCAGTACTTGATTGGCAGGGGCTTGCTATAAAACCAAAGGTTTCCCACCAACCAGGAGAGAAACCTTTGCAGAATTTCAGCAGGCTTTCCTGCTGTGGAATGACAAGATTTTTGTCTACAAGGTAAGGTTATCCTTTAACAGCTTACCGTTATCATCAAACAGCAGGTTTTTTTGCTGGATATCAGATTTGGCAACGTGTATCCTGTACTGCACTTCACCGCTGGGAAGCTGTACCTGGTAATATCCTTTTACTTCCCAATCGCTGTATTTACTCTTGCTCAAGCCGTCCTTTACCTCTTCAGGCAGGTCATTTTCCTCTACGGGCTTTTCTGTAGAGAGCCATTCTCCCTTCTTATTGAACCTGGCGACATGTTTTACCCCGTCTTCGTCAAAAGTTGCTGCAAATGCCTTCACCACATCTTTCCATTCTACATTCTTTGCGTCTGCATATTTTTCTGCAAATGCATTGGTTACTTCAGCGGGTATTTTCCGAAGCTGGGCTTTCGCAGTATTTACGAATGCCATGGTTCCCGCCAGCGCTAAAACCATTACTAAATTTTTCATGTTTAATTGTTTAATCAGGTGCAAGTTCCACCCGGATAAAGGATTATGGCAGGATCACCGTGATAAAATTTACTTAAAAGTAAAAAGGGGAGGGGCTGCCTCCTTTATATGGGAAACAGGGCATTCGAATAAAAAGCAAACGTTTTTGAAGCAGGCTGCTTTTCGCTTCCACATTCGTCCAACCTATATGAGCATAACGGCAGCATCGCAGTGAAGTGGGCAGCTGGTCATTTGAATGCCTGTTACAGGATCAATGCTGCAAGATCATCCCCATTTGTTATTGTGAGCAATCAATTGGTCGACATCCTCGACTGGTTGTAAGTTTCTTGATCATTGAGCCGTGACATGTAGTATCCCGTTCCGGCTGAACAGGCTACCCAACTGCGTCATTAATAGCCGGACATCCCTGATCGATTCCCATCTGCACCTGAACTGCACGTGAGGACACGTGCAGGGGCAGCGGACCGCCCAGCCATGTGTCCGCGCACGACCATTCCAAATGGCTTATTTACGGTTGATTATAATTACTGCATTCGGGCTGTACGTAAAGACACCTGCAGGAGCATAACGGTTGCTGGTATCAGGCAAAAGCTTTCTCAGGAATACGAACTATAACCTGCTCTATATGTATTGACAGCCTGCGAAGTAATTTTGTGTAGGAATAAAGACAAAAAACCTGATCCGGCACAGAAGATCCTATACCAGGTCGGCAATTGTTTTTTTCTCCAGGATCCTCAGGGTAGCATCTCTTACGCTTATGATCGTATCCCTGAGCCCGCAGGTTTTTTCATCGCAGTTTTTACACTTTTCATAAAAATTCAGGCTCACGCAGGGGAGGAGGGCGATGGGGCCATCCAGCAGGCGCATTACCCTTGCCAGCGGCACTTTGGCAGGATCTTCCCTGAAAAAATATCCTCCTCCTTTTCCTTTCTTACTGTCCAGGATGCCCTCGTTTTTTAGTTCCAGCAGGATATTTTCAAGGAATTTCAACGGGATTTTTTTCTTTTTGGCAATTTCAGCAATCAAAATAGGCCCGTCTTTCTCCACCTGTACCATATACATCAGCGCTTTAAAGGCATATTGCGTCTTTTTAGAAAGCATTCCTTGGGTTTTTAATGTGGCAATTTAAACCATTTTTGTAGTCTGCCGCAAAATCCGCACTCAGTCTATAATATTTATAGGGTTTTCTTAAGGAAACATAACCATTTGTATATCTCCGGAAGTTATTTTTACAGGCTCAATACATCTGCCATCTTGTATATGCCCCGTTTGCCGGCTAAAAATTCGGCAGCAAGCACGGCGCCCAACGCAAAACCGGTCCGGTTGTGGGCGGTGTGGATGATCTCTATATCGTCTACTGCAGAATGGTATTTAATGGAATGGGTTCCGGGCGCCGGGTCTTCCCGCTTGCTGATGATGACCAGCTCCTTTTTATTATCAGAAGGATGGTTTACCCACTTGTCCTTAAATGGGTTTACAGCCAAGATCTGTTCCGCCAGGGTAATGGCTGTACCGCTGGGTGCATCCAGCTTCTGGGTGTGGTGCACCTCTTCCATGGATACATCATATTCTTTTTGGGTAGCCATCAGTTGCGCCAGCCGCTTGTTGACCTCAAAAAATATGTTCACCCCAACGCTGAAGTTGCTGGCATATAATAAGGCGCCGTTTTGCTCTTTGCAATTCCATACGGCCTCTTCGTAGCGATCCAGCCAGCCGGTAGAACCGCTCACCACCGGTACCCCTGCCTCAAAACATTTGCTGATGTTCTCAAAGGCGCTGTCCGGACCTGTAAACTCTATGGCAACATCCGCCTTACGGATATTTTCGATGGTATTATCTTCCGTATTGTCTATGGATATTTTCAATACGATGGTATGGCCTCTCTGCACCGCTATTGCTTCAATAGCTTTCCCCATTTTGCCGTATCCGATCAAAGCGATATTCATGCGTGAAGTAGTTTAAAGAAGCGCAAATGTACAGAATTCTACCTGCTGTAAATCCTGTTCTCGTGGTTTTTGCCGATATTCAGCACGATGCCGATGCCGGTGGTATTACCAATGGGCATGCGCCCGGGTTTGATCTGTATGCTGAGGTCATCAGAAATGTCGAAATCCTTCAGGTGCCCGTCTACAGCGGCATCCATCACATTCAGTCCCCATAACAGGATAAAAAATAATGCGGAATAGTCCACATTCTGCCGGGACTGATTCCGGTAGTTTTGCAAGGTAGAAAGATTACCACGGTCCACAGCAACCCTGAAAATTTCGTTTATTTCACTATAAACACCAAAAGTATCCGCAAGGTTGGCGGGTGGGTTCAGCCGGTCATACAGGTAATTGTAGGCGTATCTTGACCTTTTGAAAGCAATAAGATTATCCGCAAAGAAATAACCCGGCACAGCCAATGCCCCGTATACCAGCGGCACTTTCCAGTATTTGCGGTTATATACCTGCCCGGCACCGGGAAGAATGGCCGAATAAATAGCGGCTCTTTTTGCAGGGCTCCATTTCTTCCGGGTTGTATCGGTCGTCACAACGATTTCCGTATCTTTTACGGCAGGACTTACAGGAACGGCCACACTGTCCGTTGCTACCTTTGCTGAGTCCTGCTGGGCATATGTTTGAGACAGCAACAGCGTAAATAGTAATGCAATAAAAGCTGAATGTAAACGCATATTGGTTTTACTCCGCGGAAACGTTCATTTTTTCAAGGATTGCATTCAGCTCCTGGATAGAAAAATATTCGATCGTAATAGAGCCGTGCCCCTTCTTATTATGCTGCATTTTTACGCGGGTAGCATAATGGGAAGCTAAATTATCTTCAATTTTTCTGAAAGGTGGTGCCAGCACTGCTTTTACGGATTTTTTAACAGGGGCATCCTTATACAGCTTCCTTACCAATTCTTCGGTTTGCCTTACAGAAAGTCCTTTATTCTTTATTTCGTTAAAAATGAACAGCTGCTTATCTACCGTATCCACATTAATGATGGCCCGTGCATGCCCCATGCTGATGGTATTGTTGCGTACCGCCACCTGTATATCCGGCGGCAGCTTCAGCAAACGGATATAGTTGGTAACTGTGCTCCGTTCTTTTCCCATTCTTTCCGCCACTTGCTCCTGCGTGTAGCTGAGCTCTTCCATCATCCGTTTATAGCTGAGCGCTACTTCTATGGAGTTGAGGTTTTCCCTCTGTAAATTTTCCAGCAATGCCAGCTCCAGCAACTGCTGGTCGTCTGCTTCGCGGATATATACAGGTATGTCTTTCAAACCGGCAAGCTTTGCGGCCCGCCATCTTCTTTCACCCGCAATCAGCGTATAACGTTCCCCGGTTTTTACAACAGTCAGCGGCTGGATGATATCGTGGAGCCTGATGGATGCAGCAAGCTCATTGAGCGCCTGCTCATCAAAGTCATATCGCGGTTGCTTGGGGTTGGGTTGTATTTGTTCTACCGGTATGCGGATGGTGGTAGTGGCTTTGTCTACCACCCCTGCTTTTAACTGGTCTCCCGTACTGGTTTTCAGATCGGCATCTATACTTTTCAGCAAAGACCGGATCCCTTTTCCCAGCGCATCTTTTTTTGCAGTATTCTTATTGGAAGGGTTACTCATTGTTTAAGGTTAATATTCGTTCTTCATGGGATATATTCGTCATGTTATTCCGCTGCAGGATCTCTTTGGCAAGGTTGAGGTAGTTGATGGAACCCTTGCTTTCCGCATCATAAAGAATGGCAGGTTTACCCACACTGGGGGCTTCGCTCAGGCGCGTATTGCGGTGGATGATGGTATCAAAAACCATGTCTTCAAAATGCAGCCGCACTTCATTGACCACCTGGTTGCATAAGCGGAGCCGACCGTCGTACATGGTCATAAGAATGCCTTCAATCACCAGTTGGGGGTTCAACCTGCTCTGAACGATCTTAATGGTGTTCAACAGCTTACCGAGCCCCTCCAGGGCGAAAAACTCCGTTTGCACCGGCACCACTACACTGTCTGAAGCGGTAAGTGCATTGACGGTGATCAGCCCAAGCGAGGGAGAGCAGTCAATAATGATAAAATCATATTCCGCCTGCACCGGCTCCAGTATATGCTTCAATACATTTTCCCGGCTGGGGTAGTTGATCATCTCTATTTCAGCGCCTACAAGGTCAATATGCGAAGGAATGACATCCAGAAAGGGGATCTCCGATTTTAAGATACAATCCCTGGCAGGGGTGTCATTCACCATACAATCGTACAGGCTTTTTTGTATATTGTGCAGGTCAAAGCCAACACCTGTCGTACTGTTCGCCTGCGGATCGGCGTCTACCAGCAATGTTTTTTTCTCCAGCACAGCCAGGCTGGCCGCCAGGTTAATTGCCGTAGTCGTTTTTCCCACACCTCCTTTTTGATTGGCTATTCCGATTGTTCTTGCCATGTACTATAGATATATTATAATAATTTTACTTCACTATTCACAAATAGCTGTTACAAGAAAGCTACAAATGTAACCTATTATTTTTCAGTTTCAAATGTCAAGTTTTTCACCGGGAGAGAGCAGGGTGAGAGAGGCCCCGGCTTTGGCAAAGACTTCTTTTGCCCACTGGTGGTCTATTTTAATGAATCCGAATGTATCGTAATGTACGCCTATAACTTTCTGGCACTCAACAAATTTTGCTGCTTCGGCAGCATCAACAGCATCCATGGTGAAATTATCCCCGATAGGAAGTACCGCAAAATCCAGGCGGGCATATTGGGGGATCAGCTGCATATCCAGTGTGAGGGCAGTATCGCCGCTATAGTAAAAATTTCCCTCCCCGCTGGTAAATACAAATCCCATCGGGTTGCCGCCATAAGTTCCGTCGGGTAGTCCGCTGGAATGATGAGCTGTTACGCATTTTACCGTCCCGAAATCAAATTTCCACTTTCCGCCGGTGTTCATCGGGTGCGTATTGGTGATACCCTGGTTATTGAGCCAGGTATGGATTTCAAAAGCACATACCACTTTTGCCCCGGTACGGGACGCAATGCTGGCACAATCCGCTATATGATCATCATGCCCGTGGGACAAAAAAATGTAATCGGCCTCTATCTCATCGGCTTTCACATTTTTTGCCAGCTCGTTGGGTGTGATAAACGGATCAAACAATATCTTTTTTCCTTTGATCTCTACAGCAAAGCAGGAATGTCCGTAATATGTAAACTTCATCTTTAACGACTATTGGTTTTATTTTGCAGGTTGCTTCCATGAAGCGGTTATATTTGCAAAATTAATATAAGCAAAATTACGGCATCCGTCGTAAAACTGTATATAATTCATCGTTGAGAGAACAAACATGTCAGATGTTTACACCATAATTTCAGGTACCAACAGACCGGGTAGCAATACCATCAGGGTGGCAAGTTTATACCATCAGCTTTTAAAAAATAAAGAAATAGACGCTCATTTCCTTTCACTGGAAGGGCTAAACGTAGCAACAAGAAATACATCTATTGAAAAGGTAGAGCAGGAAATGCTGATCCCTGCAAAAAAATTTATTTTTATTGTGCCTGAATACAACGGCAGCTTTCCGGGGGTGCTGAAATCGCTGCTGGACAATACCGATATCCAACAGTCCTGGTGGGGAAAAAAGGCCATGCTGACAGGCGTATCTACCGGAAGGGCCGGGAACCTGAGAGGCATGGAGCACCTGACAGGCGTTTTGCATTACCTGAGAATGCATGTATACTACAACAAACTCCCGATATCTGTAGTAAACAAACTGATTACAATCGACAATAAAATTGAAGATTCCGCCACCCTGAAGGTGATCAATGAACAGTTGGATGGCTTTATCCAGTTTTAGATATTGACGATAAAACGATACAGCTTCCAAAGGGCGCCAAATCTTTTTAGTGCAGGCAGGCGCAATTCAACCGGGTGAGGTTCTATATATCACGGCTTAAATGACCGGGATATCGATTAATTGATTATGCAATAACGACCTTTCTGTCAGTCCCCAGGATTAAGGCTAGGAGCCTTGTTATAATTAACAGCTCATTTTAAAAGGCTTTGTTATTTTTGCATTTTCATCAAAAACCAACCTGGTCAATACAATGCGGCGGTTTACAGATTCCTGGATACTGATTTTGGTAATGTTGCTGATAGATCTGTATGTATTTCAGGCTTTAAAAGTAGCTTTTCACTCCGTTTCCCCCAAGCTTAAAACGGTAATTTTTGGCACCTACTGGGTACTGAGTATAGGCGCCATGATCCTGCTGGCAGCTTTTCCTTATATTAATTTTGAAGCCTGGCCCGGCACCCTCAGGGCTTATACGTTGACGATCATGATCGGGATGTTCCTCTCGAAGGCCATCACCGTATTGTTCCTGCTGATAGATGACCTGCGAAGGCTGGTGCAGTGGGCTATTGCCCGGTTTACCACCAGCAGCGTTCCTTCCGGAGGGGGCGTTGGTATTTCCCGTTCAGTGTTTCTCAGCTGGCTGGGCATTGCCTTAGGGGGAAGCCTGATGAGCACATTCGTATGGGGGTTTACCAACAAATACAATTACCAGCTCAGAAAAGTAAAGCTCAATTTTCCGAACCTGCCCAAAGCCTTCAGCGGTTTGAAGATCATACAGATATCGGATATCCATTCCGGAAGCTTCAACGATCAGAAAGCTGTTGCCCACGGTATAAAGACCATCCTGGACCAAAATGCCGACCTGATACTGTTTACCGGTGATATTGTGAATAACCAGACCCAGGAGCTGATCCCTTATAAAGAAGTGTTTGCCGGTTTGAAAGCACCAATGGGCGTATACAGTATCCTGGGTAATCACGACTATGGCGATTACCATCATTGGGATACACCCGAAACAAAGGCGCAGAACCTGGAGCGGCTGGTGGATATGCAACGGGAAATGGGCTGGAAGCTGCTGCTGAATGAGCATGTAGTGCTTGAAAAAGACGGCGAGCAGATCGCGTTGCTGGGCGTGGAGAACTGGGGAGCCAAAGCTAATTTCCCTAAATACGGAAAGCTGGACAAAGCTTATGCCGGCACGGAAAAATATCCGTTCAAAATATTGATGTCACACGATCCCAGCCATTGGGACGCACAGATACGTCCGGAATATTCAGATATTGATCTTACCCTCAGCGGTCATACCCACGGCATGCAGTTCGGGGTAGAAATACCAGGCTTTAAATGGAGTCCTGTGCAATACGTATATAAGCAATGGGCGGGCTTGTATGAGGAAGCCAATCAAAAGTTATATGTGAACAGGGGATATGGATTCATAGGATATCCCGGCAGGGTGGGCATTCTACCGGAAATTACGTTGATCGAGCTGGCATAGGGAGGAAGATGTGGGTGATAAGTCGTAAGTGGTAAGGTACAAGACACAGGTTGCAGGATACAGGACGCAAGGATCACAGGTCAATTGAAAAAGTCTGGAATATGAAAAATATATGGTTGATAGCGCAATTAATGATACTGGCAACGCAGGTGAAGGCGCAGGATCTTAAAGCGATTGCTTATAACGACGGTACACAAAAATTAAACGGACTGGTGACCTCCAATGCCGGGAAAAAACTCCCCGGCGTACTGATCCTGCCCGCATGGAAAGGCGTTGATAACGAAGCCCGGCAGGCAGCCGCCAACCTGGAAAAGCAGGGATATATAGCCTTCATCGCCGATATATACGGAGAGGGTAATACACCGGCAGATAACGCTGCTGCCGGCAAAATAGCCGGACAATATAAATCAGATTATAAGGCATACCAGCGCAGGATATCCCTGGCCCTGGATGCATTGAAGAAGCAGGGCGCTGATAAAATTGCCGTAATAGGATATTGTTTTGGTGGCACAGGCGCTTTGGAAGCCGCCCGGGCAGGATTATCGGTTACCGGTGTCATCTCCATCCACGGCGGCTTATCAAAAGCGGCAGATCGCCCGAACAGCCCGGTACAAACAAAAGTGCTGGTAGAGCATCCCGCCAACGATAAAAGTGTAAGCAGGGAAGACTACGACAATTTTGTTCAGGAAATGAACGAGGGCAAGGCCGACTGGCAGATCATCACCTACGCCAACTGCGGGCATACCTTTACCAATCCCGGATCGGGCGATTATAATGAAGTAATGGCAAAACGTGCCTGGAATCATACGTTGCTGTTCCTGGATGAAGTATTGAAGTAAATCCCGGGGATTATTTCGATACAATACAGCTTGCCCCTTTTTTGAGCCTGGTCCGTCAAGCCGCGCAAAGTCGGTTTCTTTTCCGGCATTGTTGCAATGCAATCCCCGCTATCTGCGAAAATATCGGCGAGAGCTGCGGGAAATTTCTACAATACAGTTGCCTTATAAAGTCTACAAGATTTCTATTCCCAACGAAAGCTTGTTGGACAGCTCCAGTATCTCCGGAACATGCTCTTTATGCACGATAAAAAACAAATAGGAATCAGCTTCCGTATCAAAGCTCATCAGTTCCCATCCTTTTTGAGACAGCGCTGCCTGTATAAAAGGGAACAGGTCGTGGCTGTACGTATCTTCCGGATGGTCAAAATGCCATTCTTCCTGTAAGAGGGAGCTGATCACATATTCAATTTCCTCCGCGTCAAATTTCCAGTCGTTGTCCCATAGGTTTGCATCCGCATGGATGATATCTGTATGTAGAGGAAAATAGCTTACTTCATCCGGTCTGAAATCATACAG
Source organism: uncultured Chitinophagaceae bacterium (assembly GCA_934502905.1). Lineage (GTDB taxonomy): Bacteria > Bacteroidota > Bacteroidia > Chitinophagales > Chitinophagaceae > Agriterribacter. The sequence continues at coordinate 6,614 of CAKSVK010000061.1, read as the reverse complement.
CCTTTCATATAGCTCGGGCCAGTCGGTGTGAAACGCTTCCAGCAATTCCGTGGCTTTTTGACCGGCGTCCCCGTTAAATTTGTGAAAATTTACCAGTTGGATGATCCGTTTGAAATCCTCGGCGGTGACGGGTCCGTGAAGCAGCTCCCCGGGATATTTTCGCGTAAGCTTGTTCGATAGGGGGAGACCGGCCAGCACAGTCAGTGCCGCCAGGTTATATTCCAGTTGGCGAACTGCATCCTCATAAACTTCGGGGTGATTGATGTCCGGGATATATTCTGCCTGGTAGAAGCTCGCCAGCGCCGCATCGTAATTATTACGGATATAATAGCTGCGGAAGCCGCCCAGCTCATCCTGCTTCGGTTCCGCTACGAATATGAAGAAAAAGCTGTTGCGGGCCAGCTTCAGCATATTTTTCTCCTGTGGTTCCGGATAGCTTGAAAAGCTGATCTCCATTAAATTGATCTGCAGATCTTCTGCCAGCGCCGAAGGAATATCCAGGGCGCCCATACCTGATCTCGCGGAAATAACATTTACCAGCTCATAAAAGTTTTTGAAGTTATTTTTCTTCAGCCAGCTTTCTTCTGCGGCACAAGATGCGGGGATATGGTACCAGTATGCTTCCAGGAGTCCCGGCTGGTTTTTCACTTTTGCAGCAATATACCCGTTCTGCGTGGTCAGGTGCTCAAAGATACCGTTCAGCAGGTGAAAGTCTATATCCGGTCCGTCTTCCGGTGTTTTCCCGTCAAATGGGTTCCACATGATCTCCCGTGTTTTACATGTTTGGTTTCAAAATTGCGACTAAAGATAAGCAAGGGACAGAAGATCATCAGCGGGAGAAAGTAGTAATTCGATGGAGCAGACGTAGGTTGGATTCTCTTTTGTTCTATTTAACATAATATAAATTATAGGACTGCCATTCGCACCTTTGCGAAAACTTAAGTTTCAGCCTTTTGCATTTTTTCACTTCATATTTCGTTCTTTGAAATTGTGGACGTGTAAAAATGGTCATCAGGTGTTGATCTGCACGGTTTTATAAAATTCAAAATAAATACTCATGTTAAACAGAACTGAGCAAAAACAGCTTAATAAGCTGGTAGTTAAGTTGTTGTCGTATAATTCGGCAATAATTGAAAAAAGGGAACTTGATAGAAGTCGCCTGTTTTTCAAAAAGCATCAGACGGAAATAAGTCGCGTTCAATCGCGCTGCAGGGCTTGTATCAGGGCTTTGGAACTGATTAAAAGGAATCATATTCACTTGGAATAACTTAACCTTGAAATCCTATTTATTGTCATTTACCGCCTCGACGCTGGCAATTACTGACCTCCTTATGGATTTGGAGGCTCAAAAAATCTTGCTTGCCGGGGCGGTTTCTTTTATTACTCAAATACTCATTAAGAGCTATGAAAAAAGAAGAAACAGAAAAAAGGACGTTTGAGAATATCTCAACCTATCCTATTCACAGAAAGAAAGGAATAGCCCTTTTAACGTCCTTAATTCCCGGGACGGAGGTAGCACGGGTTTCCTTTGTGATCGACCAAGGAAGCCAGCTAGAATTGGCTAGGAAGGCATTGATTAAGGGTGTTGCGTTAGATGAATACATTAGACGGTTGTGCTGGCTGGATATAGCAAATAATTGATATATGGTAAAAAGCCTGTAACACTTACCAAGCCAGCCCGTTAATGGTTCATTTCAAAAACTATGAACTGCTTACAAACCTCCATTATTGGTTTTAAGCCTTCAAACACACATTTTAACAATAATGTGTAAATACAATGGTTTTCAACCCATTGCAAACAATCTCTCTAACTCATTGATATGGGCTAAGTTACGATTTTTGATTTCTAACTAATTGATTTTCAGCCACGGAAACCGTTAATGGTTACCCCCTACCAAAGTTTCCGTTAATAGCCCGTTATGTTGATTATCAAGCAATTGCAAAAACTATGGCTCGTAATCGTTCCCGCCGTCGTTTCGGTCGGTCTGCTCGGACTGTAGTCCGTTACCGTCGGTCACGTGGCGCAAAAGCTAGCACCTTGCTGGTGTTAGGCGGTGCCGCTCTTTTGCTGTTTACGGATATCGGAAAGAATCTGTTCGGCTCTAAGACGGTGTAATTATTTCAGGACACAAAACAAAAAGGTAAAAAATGTTCAGACGTCGATTTTTTGGTATTCCCTTATGGGTGATCCTTGGTGTGCTTGCTTTTGTATACCGGGATAAGCTGAAACCTCTTTTTGATAATATCAAAGCAGCGTTTCAAAAGAAAGCGTAACTGTTACGCTTTTTCTCGTTTTTTAATCTAATAAACTTTTTTAATTATGATCGTTAAAGCTGGTGAATCCAGACAGGATACATTGCGCTCCGGTACATATGATAGTATCTCTTTGATTGCTTATCTTGCCGGGCAAACTGCTAATACGGCAATTAATGCCGCCGGTTACAATCCGTCTTTAGTGAACGTAAAATGTTTGCTGAAGCGCAACGGAAAAAATACCACAATTTTTCAGGACAATTTGCAGCTTCTCGGGATATTTAATTCCTATCGGAAAGGATATTCTAATTTCATCAACGGTGTTGATAAGGTATATCCTGCAGCTGGTGTTAAGCCGGTTAAGCTGCGTCCTGTAACTTTGTATTTCGGTTCTCCGCTCCGGATAAATCCGGGGGATGAATTGGTAATTGAGATTACCCCTGCTTCTACTGTTTTCACTCATGCAACTGTAGACGGCGCCGCCTCTTACATTGAATTTTACGCAAATGAAACTGTAGGTTATGAATTAGGCGTAGGTGTCACTACCTGTGAAGTGATTCAGGCAGCAAGTAATAAGCAGTCTTTTAATCCCGGTGATTTCGTTAACGATTTAATGATTGTCAATCTGGATAAGGATACGCTTACTGATGAAGTGATTACCAATTTTCAGTTGTCAAGTGATAAGCTGAATCTTGGTTTAAGCTTTAACCAGCTGCTGGAACGTAACAGTATGTTTGATACTGAAGGTATGCCTTACCGTTATGGTACTGCTGTCCCGGTTACCCTGGCGTCGCAAGATGTTTTCCGCGGGCTTCCCTTTAATCCGCAAACATTCGTTATTTCGAAAGACATTGAACTGAACAACGTTCGTATAGATATGTCTTTCAATTCCTCACAGGTGGCAAATGCTCAAAACTATGTGATTTATCGCCGTTTGATTACAGACAGGAAAACGCTGGCTGAAGCTATTAACCGGAAAAATAAACACATGGCTGAAAATTACGATAAGCTGCCCGCATTCGTATAATATGCCTGTTACTGCTATTATCGGCGCTGCAATTGGCGCCGTTGAAGCTGGTGTAAAAAAGGCATTCGCAAAGAAGGCTGATATAGAGCAGCAAATTGCGAATTTTCAGGCTGAAAAGGAGGCTAAGCAAAATAATAGCCAGACCCTAACTAATGGGTCTGGCTATCATATCACAACGTTTAACGGCGTACCGGTGTACGTCTGGTTGCTGTTGGGCGTTTTGATTTTGTTGAACCTTAAAAAGCGCTGATATGTCTTTTTGGAAATCAGTCTTGAATGTGATTAATCCTTTGCCTTCTATTGTGAAGGCGAATAAAGTTGAGGGACAATCTTTTGGCTCAAAGCTGATGAACCTTGTTAACCCTGCTGGTGCAATGATAAAAGAGAATAGCGGGTTAACAGATTTGCAGCTTTCGCCCGAATATAAAGAAATGGTGCTTGGTACCAGTTCTGCAGGTTCGACTGATAAGGCGAATAGCCTTATGAGTACTTTGATTTCTAAGGTGAAAACTCAAAGTGTTTCTTCCTCTGCTGAAATACCGGTTATTATTCCTGAAGATTTGGGAGTAACTCCGGAAAATAATCAGTCCTCCGGTAATGGTCTCTTGATCGTTGGCGGTTTGGTGCTGTTGGTTTTTTTGGTTATGCAAAAACGTTAATGGATGTCTATTAATTGGGCTGAATTAATAAATAGTGCTACCACTGGCGCGGCTTCTATTATAGCAGCGTCAAAAGGAAACGTCACCAAAAAAGAGACGCAATTAACGCTTGGTACTAACAGTACTGTTGGTGTTGGTTACGCTGGTGGCGTCAATACTTCTGCGTTAATTCCTCTGGTAGTATTTGGTACGGTTATCTATCTCGCCGTTTCGCTGTTCAGGCGAAAAAGGGGATAGCAAAACTTTAAATAAGCAAACAAAATGAGACTTTATCAGTTATTTGATGCAATACTTGCAAAGTTTGTTCCTATGGATGTTACCAGCCGTAATGAGTTGTTGGCTGAAGCCAGCAAACGTTATTCGCTCATTAAATCCGAAGCTGAATTGATCAACAATGAAAATCAAAAGAACATTGATTTTAATGCGGCAAATCCGGATGATGCGCCGAAAGAATTAAAGCCCCTTCAGATGAAACATAAGATAATTATGTTCTTAGATGAATGGTGGATGCGCTATATTATAGCAGCTTCTTTCGTGTGGCTGGTTCCCCAAATTAAAAAAATAATGACTGCTGATGTGGCAACCTCTGATGATGATGGCGATGACGCCAGCGAATATGAGGAATTTAAAGCCTTTCAGCGTTTTAAACAGGGCTTTTAGATGGCTTATGGTTATCGGCGCGTATGGCGAAGTATTTCGCCATCGCGTTTTTTTGGTTGGTTCAAATTAGCTGCTTTTGCTTTTCTCTTTTTGTGGTTGTGGAATATACTTAGAAATCGCGGCATATCGGGATTGATATCTAGCGTTTTTGTCGGAAAAGGTGATACCTCTAGAGTTGATGAATCCCGCAAATTTGTAGACGCCGGGGCTAGGTTGTTAGCTAGTAAGGGTGTAACCGTTACTGGTGCTGATACACAGAACGCAAATATGCTTTTTGACCTTCTGAATGAAAAAAATGAAAACCCATTCAGTTGGGCTTTCTGGATACAAAAATTAAAGACTAATACGCAGTTAAAAGTGCTGGCATTGCTATTAGAACATTCTACGGAGTATGATAGTAAAGGTACTTGTATTGGATTGGTGCGCTTAAATACAGCTTATGGTGTTCGCACCTGTAAGAATAGATCATATCCGATTGTAGGATTTGTTTCTCCTGAAAAGGAAGGTAATTTATCAGATCATCTTTTTATGTATATGTCGGATTCTCTTCCACAATCCGGAAGTTATGCTGGTGCTGTCTTTAACAAATACCTAAATGACTATCACACCGTGACGGTTAATAGGGATATCATTAAAATTTTAATTTCTTCCGTAAATGCTAAGTAGCATAATAGATTTTAACCTGCTTGATCAGTCCTACTTGGAGGAATTGATCAGGCAGGTTTTACCGCAAAGGAAGATCAATAACGTTATTCCTTTTGGTGCTGATATTGGCACTATTGAGCAAATTGATAACGTTGTTTATATCGGCTCTTTGGGTATGCTGAAAGCTGGCAACGTAGCGGTAACAAACTGGACGGGTGATAACAGTATTCTTGCCACTTCAATGGTAGGTACAATAAACCCGGTCATGTTCAGTTACATTAATGCTATGGGGCTTCTTGGATTCTTTAAAGGTTGGAAGATTACATTAGAGAATCAGGCGCAATCCCCTACCCCTCCCACCCCGCCGAGTAGCATGAAGCCACCTAATCAGGGTTTTAAGTATGTTTATACTAAAGATGGTGAAACGGCTAGCAATCGCATTGTTATGCTGTTTGGTGAGGTGACAAAGAACCTGTCCATGTATAAAAATGGGGTGTTGGACGGCGGTGTAACGCCGGCGCAAAATTACTACGTCTCGAACTTTGCAAACGGTACTGTTTATGAGTTGCGCGACGGTGATGATGTGTTAGAGACGGTTACGGCTGTTTTCCCTGCTACTCCGGATGATTGTGTATATTATCCCGAGTTCTTCGGTGGTGGTGATGTTTATGCCTATATTAATTTTCTCTTCAATTTTGATGATTGGAAATTATCGTCTCTTGATGATATTGAAAGCTGGACTTACTTAGCGGATAGCAATGTTTATGATATACTACCTCCAAGTACTGAAGGTAGTTCTGGTGTGTTTTACAGAATTCTACCCGGTACCAGTACCGGCGGGACATTAAACAGGCTTGGCGTTCGTCTCCGCGCCCAAATAGTGCCAGGCGTTTGGCAAGATACGCCGGTACGTATTTATCTGGATGGTGGAACTGTTTAGTTAATGGATACTCATTCAACTTATGAGGAAACCCTGATTTATCAGGCTGTTTCTGATGCTGGTTTACCTTCTTTTTTGGGCGGTCTGTTGATCGCACAAGCAAAACATGAAAGCGCAAACTTTAGCAGTGCTGTCTATCGTAATAACAATAACGCTTACGGTTATAAATATGTCGGGCAAAAAAATGCCACACGTGGTACCGTTGCTCCTGATGGCGGTTTTTATGCCGCTTATGAAAGCGTTTATGACAGTGCTTTAGAAGTGTGCGGCTGGATTATCAGGCGAAAAAAGGAGGGTAAAATACGGTCGTATTCTGAAATAGATACACCGCAAACATATGCCGCGTTTCTGAAGGCTAACGGTTACTACGGTGATACTTTGGTTAACTATACTACCGGACTTTTAAGGTGGTATAGCCAAAATACATCCG
>CAKSVK010000060.1 GCA_934502905.1 uncultured Chitinophagaceae bacterium | reverse complement strand
CGCAGATAATCAAAACCTTCTGCGCTTATTTGCGAAATCAGCGGGAAATATTAGCCGTCGTTTTATCGCTGACATGACACTAATGGTCAGCATTGACATACGATATATCTCAAACTACCTCATTCATCTCCATAAATGATCCGTTCAGCTAACTATTATGTCATTCCTTCGAATAGAATTAAGTATTAGTACCGCAAATTCCGTAATTACGTTTATACAAGCATGATAGTTTACACTTATTCCAGGATATTACTAAAGGTAACCATATTGTCAGTATATATTTTACTGTCATCAGCCACAGCCCAGACAATTGCAAACTGGACCTTTAATAATACACTGGTTCCTACTACCGGTACCAATAATACGGCCAGCAACGCTGCTTTAAGCGCTGCTGTTCCTTCGGGAGAATTCAACGGAGGTACATTGTATTTCGGACAAAACGGGTGGCCGACGGGTATGACAATTGATCCGAATATGTACCTGGAATTTTCTGTAAGCCCCAATGCCGGCCAGCAGTTGCACCTGCAAACCATCGAGCTCGTATTACGCAGAAGCAACCTCGGCACGCCTTCGGGAGGGGGTCCCAGGGCATGGGTATTACGATCCGGCCTGGATGGCTTTACCTCCAATATCGGCTCCGGTCCCATCGCCATATCCAACAGTACGTTCACGATCCCGCTCGGTAGTGAATTCCTGTTTCTTTCCCATACCGTCACTTTCAGGTTATACGGTTACGATACGCATGTAAATCCGGGCAGTCTCAGCAGGTTTGTATTCGATAATATAAGAATAACCGGGTTGGTGCTCCTGCCCCTGGAGATGGCTGTTTCCGGAAAAGTATCTGAAGCGGGTCCTGTGATTGAATGGAATGTTTCACATGCAACTCCTGCTGAATTTATGCTGGAACGCTCTGAGAACGGAGATAACTTTGAAAAAATACTCACAATACAAAACAATGATCAGCATTTATATTCTGTTACGGACAAAAATGCGCCGAATATTTCCCGCTTATTTTACAGGGTGAAGGCTATGCAACAGGATGGTAATATTATTTATTCGGATATTGTAACCCTGTATCAAAAGGCTGCGGAAAAGTTAACGGTCGGTGGTATTTCTGGTACCGGACAAGACCTTCGTTTCCAGGTGAATGCAACAAAACCCGGACCTGCCAAAGTTATGATCACCCTGTTTGACGGAAGGATATTATATCAGCAACAGATCCATCTTACAAAAGGCCATCAATCCCTTGCCATACAAACAGGTAATATCCATGCAGGATCAGCTGTATTATCACTCCTGACAGCAGATGGGATCACCAGCAGGCAGTTTGTCCGGTAAGCAAAGGGATTACACAAACGCGCTGAATCCTGTAATGGCCCTGCCGACGATCAGGGAGTTGATTTCCTTGGTTCCTTCGTAAGAATAAATAGCCTCCGCATCGGCTACAAACCTGGCCACGTTATGGTCAAGGAGAATACCATTGCCGCCCATTACCTCACGGGCCTGGCTTACAATATCACGGGTGCGCAGGGAACAAAATACCTTCGCCAGCGAAGCATGTTCGTCTTTCAGCAAACCCTGATCCTGCAATTCAGATAACCGGAATACCAGTGACTGCATTGCCGTGAGGTTGCTCAGCATTTCCACGAGATGATTCTGGATCAATTGAAATGAGGCGATCGGCTTACCGAATTGCTTCCGTTTCCGGGTATAATCCAGCGCATTTTCATAGGCACCTCTTGCACAACCTACTGCCATCCAAGCTACGCCGGCACGGGTCATCTGCAATACTTTAGCGGTATCCTTAAAAGAATTGGCCAAAGGCAACCGGTCCGCTTCCGTTACCTCGCAATCCTTCATGGTGATCAGTCCGTTCTGTACAATCCGTAAGGCCATTTTCCCCTTGATCTTCTCTACCGAAAAGCCGGGCGTATCCTTTTTAACCAGGAAGCCCTTCACCTGGTTATCATCGATATCCCTGGCCCATATCACCGTAACATCCGCGAAAGTAGCATTGCCGATCCATTTTTTCTGTCCGTTCAGCACCCAGGTATCTCCATTTCGTTTAGCCGTTGTCGTTAACCCGCCCGCAGCGCCGGAGCCCACTTCCGGTTCTGTCAATCCGAACGCCCCGATGCTTTTAAATTGCTGCAGCCTCGGCAGCCAGTAAGATCTTTGTTCTTCAGATCCGCACAGGTATATGGATCCCATGGTCAGGCCGCTTTGTACCCCGAAAAAAGTGGCAATGGAGGAATCCACCCGTGCCATTTCCATCGCTATGATCCCTTCCATCAGGAATGACTTTCCGGGGCATCCATAACCCTGGTAGGTAACCCCGCAAAGATTCAGTTCGGCAAACTTTGGAATAATATCGTAAGGAAATTCGTCATGCAGCCAGAAATTGTTGACGATCGGCGCTACTTCCGTCTCCATAAACTCCCGTACCTGCAGCTGCGTTGCCCGGTCTTCTTCGTTCAGGCGCAGGCTCAGCTCATAAAAATCACCGTTGATCTCCGGCAATGCTTTAGTGGGCTTGCTGCCGCCTTCCAGCATCTTCATCAGTTGCTTTACCTGTCCGTCATCCAGCTTTGAAAAAGCATGCATCATCCGGGGGATATCCACCTTTTTGGATATTTTGTTCAGCTCATTTATATCCACCTGCTTAAAAAACGAGAGTGCATTTTTAATATTCCGGAAAAGACTGGCCATTTGAATTTTTCCGCAAAAGATAAACAATTATACGAGGAAAACGCACTCGCAAGCCGGAAAAAACCAGGACGCTCAGCAAGCCAATACGAATAATGGCAATGGCCTCAAAGCAGATAGCTACGGCAAAAATGATTTTCTACTGTACCACATCCACTCTAACATTTTTAAACTCCGGGTTATACAGCGTTTTACCTTTATCAAATGCTTCCATAGAAGTGAAATTACCGTCCATTCCTTTTATATAACTAAGGTCACCACTCAGGCGTACTTTTTGTGTAAGCGGGTAAGCTTTTCCATCGTTGTCATAAATACGCACATTGTCAAACTGCACATCTGAGACAGTACCCATACCCTGGTATTTCGTGTTGCTCGTTTCGCCAAAGTCAATGCTGTTCTTCCCTTTCCCTTCTTTTATTTCAAACCGTATCAGTTGGTCGCCACCCTGGACGGGTTTGTCGCTCAATTCAATGCTTGCTTTTCCTTTTTCCAGGTCGGCTGTGCTGAATGTTACATAACCCTCTATGGCTATACGTTTTCCGTTGAGCTTTGTACTGTATTGTACGTTTTCTTTCACAAATTCTGCTGATGATTTTTCCAATAATTTTCCTTCACCGCTACCGCCGCAGGATACGGTTAGTAAACTGATTACGGATATAAAAACGAATGCTTGCTTTTTCATTGTTGTTGTGTTTTGAATTGTTCAATTTGTTGTAAAAAAATTGCTGCCATTTTTTTGTTCACCGGTTCTATTACTAGTTTCTTACCATGGCTGTCAGTAAACGTGATACGGTGAGCACAGCCTAACAAATGCCCGGCTATAGAACCGGCGGTACGGTTGGCATCTACCGCATAGATATTGGTATTGTCGGTAATCTCTGCTGTTGAGATATCGGCAACAGCCATGCTTTTACTCCTGAAAAAATGCCTTTTTGTGATGATATTATTCGTAACAACCACCTTTTCTGTAAACATCTTTACAGCAAACCATATGGCAAAGATCACCACAGCAGACAATATGGCTATAAATACGTAGCGCATATAGATCAATACCTTTAACCCGCTTTGCTCCAGCATTTTCGTATCACTGAAACTCCTGCCGATAGCGGGAATGATATAGGCTACAATCGCGGCAACAGTCAATATGCCAACAGGGATGACATAATTCAGCATTAACCTGGCAACGGCAGGTTGTAAATCGGGTGTATAATGCATTCGGGTTTAAATTTGCATAACAATAGAACGATTGTTTAATCCGTTGGTGATCCAGCTCACAAAACGGCTGCTGAGCAACAGCATCACCAGGTGGATGCCGGCAGGTATAAGGTATTGCCCATCTTTTCCCTGAAAATACCGGTAAACATTCAGGATGATCAATATCACAATAGCAATGTAGAAAAGTAATACACAAAGGCTTCTCAATCCTATGCCGCTATCGTGTGCGCCGGTAAATTTTTGGTTCATTACCCGGATGATGATACCGGATAAGGCATAAAAAACAATGATGAAAATATATTTGCTCACGGAAGATCGTTGTTTTAGTTATGGCAACGATAAGTTGACGCGATATAATCAACAATCGGCTCCAGTTGGTCTTTGCTGGCTTCGGGTACTCTCACCTGCAAGATGGTGGTGGTCGATTTATCATAGAAGATGAAATCTTTTGTTACGAACTGCGTTCCGTTATTAAATGTTCCGGTTAAAATTCCGGCGGGAAGCTGGTTTACTGTTCCGAATTTCAGATCGCCGGTTTTCCAGTTGGGTGCAGCTATTTCATTATTCTGAATGTAGCTGTCCATGTATTCCTTTTGCATGTCCTGAAATCCATCCATTTGCGAGGTGATAATTATAATCATCTCTGTTTTTGAATTGTCCAGGTAGTTCTCATCCATCGTCCAGTCCTGTCCGGCAGGCAATTCGAATGATGCCACGCCAATATTTTTTCGCTTGAATGTAGTGCCGGCAGGGGCCTTTATATCAGCAGAAAGTAATTGTTTCATAACTTGTGTTTTGATTCATCTGATTTTTAAAAAACTAGTTGCATTCAATTCATCGTTGGGAAGAAGTTGAATTAAGTGTAATCCAACTTCAGGGAAGCATTATTTCTTCTGCTGCTGTTCCAGATACTCTGTAAGCAGGTATTCCGGCTTACAACTGTTGCTTTCCCATTCATCATAAGCCACACGCTGCTCAATTTTTCCGCTGCCGTAATCTTTCAGGTAAACGGAATACCCCCCGTTCCAGTTTTCACGATAGATGAAAATGTGATAGTCTTTATCGTCTACCTTAATGACATAATCGAAATTGGCATTGTTCTTTACCACCCTTGCTTTGAATATTTTTCCGTTCCATTGATGGTCCACACCGGTTATACCTATCAGAACTTCATTGTTTTTCTCCGGACCAATACGGGCGGTGGTTACGTAGATCCCATCGCCTTTATAGGTCCTGCATACCATACCCATCTCGGGTCGTTCGGCTTTGTCTTGTGCATTTACAAAATGGATGCTCATGAGTATTACTGTCAGCATTACAAAAAGTGTTTTCATTTTAACGTTTTTAATTGCAACAAAATTGATTTTTAAAGGTTATCGGTGCAATACTACTTTTGTTGGGGGTTTTTTGGTTTGGCTCACAGATGTTCTCAGGTTTTTTGTTTTTCCATACAAACCCCTGACTGTCGTCAGGCAGGTATGAAATCTGTGGAAAAATCAGCTCAAATACTACTTAGGTAGTATAATGGGCTGAATGTGTAATTATTATTTTTATGGAATGAAGAACGAGTATTTTCCATTTCAACTTGTTGAACACGAGAATAGGTACAGCATCATCCTTTCTGATTTTCATTTACTGGACATAGACGGAGGTGGATATGCTGCGGAGCGATGGGTGAAAAAGATTATAAAAGAGCAGCCTCTTGCAAAAAACATAAAATTTGACAGTGAAGCAGGTATGTTTGCCGCTTATTCTTTCGCATCCCGATACTATTATCAGGATGCTCAAAGCCTGCGATAGTACGGATAACAATAAGGTGTTTGAAGCATTGATTTGGGCGTTGGTATTTATCTGTGACAGGCATCTGTCGGATTTGCGTACGCTGCCTTATTTTACCCTTGCTTTACAAAATAAATCGGCTAATGTGCGGTTGCTCGGCTTATGGGGTTTGAATGAACTGGCACATTGCCCGATGGATGAGGTGAAACAATTGAAGGACGATAAAGCTACAAAAGTAAAAGACTATGCCCGTGATTTATTGAAGTGCAAGAAAAAGGCAGATAAGTTGCCGTTTAGCTAACAAGAAATTAAAAAATCAATCCGATGAAAAAGCTACTTAGCATACTCACTATACTCAGCCTTTTATCTGCCGGTTGCGCCGGCTGGAAAACTTACCATACCGGCGTATGCAATGGTAAAAAATTCAAATATCAAAGCAGGAATATAAAGGGTTTCAGCACCAACAGGATTGAATGGCGTATTCAATACGGCAATTACAAACCCATCTACCTGGATGCGCATACGCTGGACTGGGGACCTCCCTACTCCACCGATATTTATGCAGAGAAAGCGTTTATCATCAAGAACGATACCCTGAAATATATCAATGATAATATCCAACCGGGGAATAATTATATCAATTCCTCTATGCTGTATATTCCGTTTAAGCATTCGGAAGATGAAGCCGGCAATGCCTATTTTGATTTACTGAACAATAACTGGGAGCTGTTTAACACCTGGTTTCAAAGTTCGCAGCAAAGCGGAATGCCTGTGATTTTAGGCATTGTGCAAGGCAGTAAAGCTTCTTTTACCAAAGAATTTAATGGTACGGTACGGGGAAAGAAAATGACGTTGCGCATTGAAAATGATGGCAGGGTCATCTATGAAAGTGATGATAAATGGAGGCAAGGTGAGTACTCCGGACTGTCCCCGGTGCATATGCCCGGCAAAATATTGTACCTGAAAAAAAACATGGATGCCTTAAGAATGGATGAAATAAAGCTGCTGAAAGATAAATATAATACAGACCCAACGCATTATTTTGAGATTAAACAAACCGAAGAATAAGGCAGATGAGAAGGTTATTGAAAATAAGTGGAGTTATACTCATTATTGGCATTTCTGGATTGATGTATCTTTTTTACAACGGCTCCAAATACGGTGAGCGGGAATGGAATCCGCAACGTACGCATTACATTCAACGTTACCAAACAATTAGCTTCCATTTGATGGTAATGCCCGGTCAGGGGAGCGATTACCTGCGTGGGTATTTTTGCCTGTATAATAAAGATGGTAAACGTCTTAAACGTAGCGCCATTACAAACCTTGTATTTGTTGAACCACGCTGGACGGACGACGAAGTCTATTTTTTAGGTATGGATGAGGATGATTCGGTCTGGAAGCTGGTTAAGTAACATTTAGATCCTCTTTTTCCAGGCTTTCCAAAGTACTACTTAGGTAGTATGGCGCATCCGGTAAATATCGGTTTGTTTTGTGTGCATAATCACAAAAATAATCTTGATATGGGACTACCCGAAAAAAGAGCCATTGCCGGATTCCGGGAAAATCAATTTGTAAACCTCGTAAATGAGCTGAATACCGTTGCCGGCTATGAGCCGGAAATAGAAGTAAACTGGGATACACTCGGCGTTAAAGGCTACGGGGATTTGTACAACGAAGGCTTTACCAAAGTGTATTTTGAACCTTTGATAAATGCGTTGAAAGAAATAGCTGTCGATGCATTGGGCAAAGAGGCGTTGAAAGGAACAGTGAAGAAAGTTATTATCAAAAACGAAGGTAATTTCGGCTCCGGCAAAAGTGCCTACTCCTTTTCGGATGGTGTACTCACCATCGATCACAGCCCGATCACCAATATCAATGAGGTGGCGGAACGGACAAAGTATTTGGCGCAGTTTCTTTCATCGAAAATGTAGTAATTGAGTTTATAAAAATGTCTTCGTTACAAATACATACCACTTATGAAAATCCACTGACCTCACTGGAGGCGTTACTCAATGCAGAGGAATTAGCCTCGCTTGAAATAACGGGAGATTTTATCAAGAGCAATCTCCCTTTCAGCAAACTCGTTCATTTGAATGAGCTGGAAAATCTGGTGCTGGAAACAGATTTGGGAAAGCAGGCTGCATTTGTAAATCAACAAACGCAATTGCGTTACCTTCATTTGAAGAAACTCGATGCTTCCGGGTTACAAGTAAACCCAAAGCTCGAATATCTACGTATTGACACAGCGTTGAAAAACGAACAGTTGCTACCCGGTTTGTTTCCTGATCTGAAAACACTGCACCTGCACGGCTGTAGCCGCCTGACAGATTTTGGTTTTTTATCGGCATTCTCTATGCTTGAAGTATTATACGTCGGTTATAATGCGCATCTTACCGGCTTACCGGAAATGAAGTGTGCTTTAAAAATAAAAAGTATCAAACTGCCCAATGCCTATAATTTCACCAATGGAAAAAGTTTATTGCAGTTCACAAATCTGGAAACTATTTGGCTGACCAGTCACGATAAATCACTGACTTTGTCCGTTGAAGATTTTGAAGCATTGCAGCAGTTGCCACAGCTCAAAACCGTTTATACGGTATGGGGAAGGAAAACTATCCCGGAGGTTGAAAACATCTATCACAAAACCGGATGGGTCAATTCGGGATTGGGTTGAGGTATATAATATCTCGCCACTCTGCGGCTTGATGTATGTATGATGTGTTGTTTGCTATAAATATTTTTGATGTGCTGCACCTGTTATATTTATCATTACAAATCTTGCTTGATTGCATAACCGGATTTTTTTAACCGGGAATAATTTTAGCCGCAGAGCGGCGATAATATTTGTAACTCATAGAAACATAAAATATAGGGGCAATGCACCGTAATATTAAAAATCATAAACAATGAGCCATTACAACAAAGTACATCTCTGGATAGGTGCATCCTTTGTTCCCGAAGCGGAATACAATGCCTATTTTGAGTTAGACCACTCTACAGATATTGATGCACCGGACTATAAAGTAGGTGGTTTTTGCCGCGACATCGGCAAACGCTGGTACGATGAAGATTTTATCGGTATTATCCCGCGTTCCGATAAGCTATTGAGTTTGGATGAACTATTGGAAGAAGCCGCTGTTTATGAAGAGGAAAAACCGAAAATCAAGGCGATATGCCATGAGCTGGGCATTACCAAAGCAAATGCTTTGCTGTGGTACCAGGACGAAGAGCTGGTAATAAACAAGCCCTATAAAGAAAACTACAATGGTTTACAATACATCGGGCTGTTTGAGGGAGATTGAGCAGTAATATACAACCAGGCTCAATTCTGCTGATATATAACCGATAGCTCACTTATGAGCTCCTTCCCCAGCCTCTCCCACTGTGTTTTATCTTCCGGCTTGCCGTTTTCATTGCTACGGTAAAACAGTCTGCTTTTTTCAAAATAATAGTAATAGGTAGTAACTATCGATCTGCGTTCGTCAAATGCTTCGGTATCGTTATTTTCTCTGGCTGTTTTTGCATCATAATAAATCGGTCGGTTATAGCGGTATTGACGTTCTTCCACATAGATCAGTTCGCCGCTAATATCATCAAAATAATAGCTCTTTTCAGCACGAAAAGTTTCGCCGTATTCCGTTTTTTCAACCAGCACAACTGTATCCTCTTTTGAGTAAAACGTAGCCTTTCCGCCCTCACCACCTATATCCAGGTCCTGAGATGATCTTGAGTACAAAGCGCTGTCTGCATTTATCTTTTTCACTTTGTTATCAATAGATTGAATTTCTCTATCGGGAAAACCGGCGTTGGTTGCTTCAACAGCACGTTGCTCTAATATCGCGTTTGTATAAGGGGTATATCGATATTCGTTATCCATACTGAATCCGGAAGCAAAGAAAAATATCATCCCTGTTTTCTTACCTCTGCGTTTTATAACCAGGTTGTTATCTTTATCAACAGTAATATACAGCCGCACATTGTCATTAAAATAGTAGAATGGAGGAATTGGAGGAAATGCTGTCTTACTTTGCTTCTTTGTCTTAAAATAGCCTTTTTTGAATTTACCTTTTACAGAGAACTTAGCTATAATCCCATTTCTCCTGAATACCGTTACCTGCAATTGATTGTTTACGGGAAGTAGCTGTACCCTGTCGGCATCCGCAATGGTATTTTCTTCCAGCAGGGAAAACTGTTTTGCCAATTGTACGTCCTGCAAAGCATTGACATCAAAAGTAGAAGCATAACGCTTGTTTAGTTGGTCATCTGCCGGGGTATTGCTCCATGCCCCTTTTAGCAGTGAGAAATTGCTTTTGTGGATAAGTTGTAGTGACGGATCTGCAGAAGCCTGCCGGACCGTATGGCAGGAAGACAGGGACAAAGAAAGGAACAGGAGATATACAACTGATTTCATTTTTTCTGTGCATTAAAGGCAACTGTATAAAATTACGAAATGCGTGCCGGGTAAGACATACTACTAAGGTAGTATGGTTTGCCCCAACCGGAATTTATATTTTTAAGGAAACAATCCGGATGTTGCGTCTTCTTTTGGTGGGCAATATAATCTGTCTTATCGTTTTGGTACAGGCACAATCACCTGTACAAAATCCGTTTGCCTACTATCGTTTGCTGGATGAAAATTTAGCCGGTTGCGGAAGATTGCAGGAGGTAGAGCAATACCGATACAGCAGGCATTTGATAGAAATGTATGAGGGCCCCGGCACTAACACCCCCTCGCTGCTCATTCCCGGAAATAAGAGAGTACGCATGCTGCAGGCAGATAAGACAACTCCCGGATGGGCGGAAGTCTGCTTCGCAGGATACAGTGGTTGGGTGCAGCAAAATCAATTGGACAGCATTGCTCCAAAGAATTATATAGAGCAATATGTAGTGCTACAACCATTTGACGCAAAAACAGATCTTAAAAACTATCAGATAAAAAGCAGTCCTACGGATAATGCACCCGATATAGGCTCACGGGATTATATTTTACATTTTACAGTGCTTTCCCCACAAACCGTAAATGGTTATTACCTGGTCAAGCAAACGCTGGGGAAAACGGGATGGGTACGAAAAAAGGACATCGTGAAAACAGGCGAAACCTACATTATCGATTGCGATTCCGCATATTTTTGGGGCGACTTTGAAAACATCGGGGCAAACGATACTTCGTTTACAAACTTCAACGTTTCCATTACGATTGAACACGGGCTTTACCGGGATACCCTGCGGATCTATAACGGGCATCGCCGGTGGATCATTCCGCCCTGTGATTATGAAGAAGAAAAATGCAGCGTTACCATCGAAGCCCTGCCCTACAACCAATATTTTTTGGTAATGGCAGATGGCTTGTACAGTTATTTTTACCGTACCGATTTTATGCCCGGCAGCAGGTATAGGTATGTGTACAGGGTGGAGAGTTTAGAATGATTATTATGGATAAATTGAATTTTGAAAATTTAAAAAACGAGATCATCAGCGCAGCCATTGCAGCGATTGATGAGATGAGAACATTGCATCCCCGTGAAAAAATCATTGCCTTTGCCCTGTATAGTGACGAGGGTGCGATGACCGTATCCAATGCCATCAATACCTTGCAGCATTTGCAGGAATGTCAGGAAGAAGATCCGGAACATGAGTTCGATTATAAATTTGCTCCTGCGGAATGGAAGTATGAAGCTGAATTTGCAACGGACGCTTTTGCTGGAATATCGAGCAAGGTGCGGAATGGAGTAAGTAAAGATGAAACTGATTTCTGTTCCTTTAAAAAACAACTGTTTCAAACCTGTTTCGGGGCATTGCAGGAAATTAAAAGCAGCTACAAAGATGACATGCTTTGGTTGTTTGCTGTTTCAGACAGTGAGATTACACAACAACAGATAGGTTGGGAATATGCTTTAAATGGCGATGATACAGGAAAAGAATTTGAAGAGTGGGCTACATCATTTAGCTAAAGTACTGAATAGAGAACAGAACGTACAAGAGTGCGACGCAACGAAGCCACATAGTACTACTGTAGTCTGGTTAATAGAAAATACATAAATTCTAATGAAAGAAATATTTGACATAAGCGACCTGGACAAGCTCAAAGCATATCTTCAGAAAAAAGATATTGAGCCATTGCGTGAGCAATTGTTTGCATTGTTCCTGCAATATGCGGATTATAAAAATGCCGATGACTGGAACAAAGCCGTTCGCATCTGTGAATGCCTCGCTATCATCGGCTGGGGTAAAAATGAACCTGTGGAAGCTGTAAAAGGCGTGTTTTTTAATGGTAATCCGCAGACGGCATTCCGAAATAAATCGGGTGAATACCGCTTTGTAGATGCTATCTGGTCGCAAAGAAAAGATGGGCTTACAATGGAACAGGGACGTACCAGCTATCATTATAGTCCCCACCTGAAAGATAAACCTGCATTGCTATGGGATTACCCGGTTAAGGAAAACATTTTAAATGCAAAATTAGAAAAACAGAGAAACTGGATTGCGAAAAACCCGATACTAATTACAAGAGGCATCAGTAATTGTTATGAAAGCACAAAGCCGGTTATTGAAAGTATAGAAAATGATTTGCAAAAACAGCTGGACGGAAAAATGCAGCCCGAAAAATACGGCAATGCAATAAACAGAATAATTATAAACCATTCTCACAGTTATTATGACCACGCCCATTGCAAATCAAATTACATTATTTCGGAAAGTGAAAAAAAGCTGACAAATCAAAAAGCCCGGGAAGAATTGCACAAAATGTTTTCTGAAGAAGAAATTCAGGAACATGGATACTATTTGCGGAACAGATTTAATTATGGACCTTTTAAAAAGGAAACGGGAAAAGTAAACATTGATATTCATTTTGAAAAAGCATTTAGTGAATTAGGCTACAAGGAGCAAAAAGGGAAATTTATCAGCTATGTTGGGATTGCATTAAATACCATCATAAACAACTTGAAGAAAAAGAAGCTGGATTATGATTTTGAGCTGATGATGAATGATTTTGAAGCGATAGCTGAAAAATGGAAAAATACATTTTAATATTCCGCCGCTCTGCGGCTCAATAAATGTTATTATATTACCTGCTACAAAAGTTTAGGTGCGCTGCACCCTGTAGTATTATAAGATTATTAAAAGAGAGAGTCACCTTTGTTCCGTTGGCATTGCGAAGTCCGTGTAGCGACTGATTCACATCACATTTGTAGCTGTATAGCAGCGGTAATATTTGTAGTAGCAACAGCGTTGCAAAAGATTTGCAGGTGCAGCGCACCGAAATATTAAAGAGCATAACAATGTACCTTGAAAACAGAAATATCTATCAATTATTACGAAAAGCCAAATTAGCCAAAGTTCAGACACCGGAGCATTTGCAGCCATTAGCGGATTGGATAAAGAAAAAATATGGCGTAATGCCCTTGTGGTTTACGGAAGATTATATTGATAGCGGCGGAAGATCACGACTGAACGTTATTTTTGAGTGGAAGAAAGAGGAAGATCTATTTTATAATGTCAGCAATTACGGTGAGTTTAATAAGCGTAAGCAAATTGCTATTGCCAAAAAGTATGAGGAGCTTTGTCCGGAAAAGAAAGGTGTTTGGGTGATATATAGCAATTTTGAATACAGCGCCTGTTATGCCGCAAACAACAAAATAAGCAAAGAGGATAAAGCTTCCATAATCCGGCAATTTCCCGAAATATGGGAAATACAAACTTTTACCATTTACACCTCGGTTTTCTTTTTTACCGACAAGCAATTGAAAGCGGCGGAACAGTCTGGGTTAAATCAAAAGATAAGGGAAGCTTATTACAAACTGCTTCAGCAACACGATGAGTTTGGATATTATACTTTGGAGAACTGCGGTTTGTATTTCGACAGCAAGGAAAATTTTGATACTAACTTTCAGAGCAACTGGTATAACTATTATAGGTAATTATGAAAACTATCCTTTTGTTTATATTCATTTCCTGTTTGTCTGTTTCAAGAGCAACGGCACAAGAGATCGATCAGCAGGACAGCATTGAAATGGCAGACCTGTGGCAGGAATTCCGGAAAGCATTTGCGGTAAAAGATTTGAGGAAACTGGAAAAACTGTCCGTTTCCCAAATCTATTGCTCCGAATGTTACGATAATACGCCGGAAGAAAAGCAGCGAAATGAAAGGTTGATGCAGACCGGGGAATGGAGTAATTTTATGGAACAAGCGTACTATGTTCCCCTGGCGAAGTTCTTACAGGAAGATGTTGCCATTATTTCGGATTATACTGGCAAAAAAACTATATCCCAACCTCTTCAAATGTATAATGACGAAGCCAATAAAACGCTTTTTACCCAGAAGCTGAAGAAAAAACAATTCAGTAACCCCGTACGATGTTACAGCATCATTGTTACCCTTACTGAACCTTCTCCGGAATTTGAGGGTCTGCAAGCGCTGTTTACTTTTGTGAAAACCAAAAAAGGGTTTCGTTTCTGCGGGTATGGGACAGTGCCGTAGGAGACGACTACTTTATTACCATCTTAAAATCCAGCTCCAGCGGTCGGTCTTTATTGCTCCTGAAAGCACGTAGTTCATCAAGAGAATATTGCCCGCCTTGTTGTACATAAATCGCTTTTTCGGGCATCCGGATTTTTTCGCTGATGTTGGTGCTTTGTACAGAGCCGCTTGTTTCGCTGTATAATATTTGCCCGTCTGTTTGTACGGTAATTGTTTTCGTTGCAGACGTTTCTTTGTTCAGGTATATTCGCTCGAATTGCTTATCTGTACCATATACCAACGCGACAATTTGTAAGGCCCTGTACCCCTGATTCAAAGGCACTTTGTTTTTTATGTTTTGCCATTCACTCTGAAAAAAATCAGTAAGAACTTTAAAATCTTCTTTGCTGAATTTATCAGGATGGATATAAAGAACAGCAAAATGCTTTGCCGTATCATCATACTCGTTTTTGTATTGATACGAAACGCTGTCCAAAATGATATGCGGAACATTTCTGTATACATCAAAGGAATACGGATAACCCGGACTTGTGGTTTCTGCATCAATATGAAGGGTTTTGGAAATACCTTCCATTTTCAGGGTTTGCGAATAGGCTTTATTGAAGCCCTGGTTTTTGGTAACCTGTTGAAAAGCGTAAGGCTTTCCTTCAAAGATCCCGTTGTATAATTCTTCTTTTGACGTGCATCCCCAAAGCATAATAATAGTTGTTAGTATTGCAATTGTATATTTCATTGCCCTGTTTTAATCTTCCGGTTGTCTCATTTTTCCGTATTGCCCAAGCAATTCTTCAAACCGTTTATTGGTTTTGTTGCTGCCGAACTGCCCGTTTATATATTTGATATTGTCCAGCTTCATCAGGAACGCCAGATCATCCGGCTGATGCGGTGTATCCACAATATCCAATTGTTCCAGGTTGGGTGCTCCTGCCAAAGCCTGAATATCTTTCAGTTTTTTGCAATCCCATAAAAATACTCCTTTTAATCCTTTACAACCGGCAAGGTCGGGCAGTTTTTCCAATTGGCGCAGGTTCAGCAGACTTAGTTTCTCAATTTGGAAAAGAGAGCTGATAAAAGACAAATCTTCGTGTTGCCTGATATTATTCAGGAACAGCTCTCTTAATGTGTTGATTTCATTCAATACCCCGTAATTTTCTATCGTTGTGGTATAGAGTTCCAGTACTTCCAGTTTCGGCATCAGCTTCAGAAATTCGAGGCCTGGGTGTTTGGTCAATGTAAGAGATAGTGCCGGGTAATCTTTATACCGTTTTATGTTGGCAATTTCCTTTGCTCCAAACACACCTTTGATGAGGATAACCTGTCTTACTTTTTTTGCCATCATTTCAATAAGTATTCTTTAAGAACCATAACAATACAACCAAATGAATGAAAGCAATAACGAAAAACTCCCTGTCCCAAAATCCCTTTATTACGGCTATTATAAAATAGACCAATACCGCCAGTGCACCTAATATTAAAGCAAATCCGCCCAGTCCCAGTCCGCCATCCCGGGCAGGCGGCTCTATCTTGTTGCAGATAAAGTATACAGCAGCCGTTGCCAGGTAGAAGATCAGTAATACAAGATATTTATTCATTTTTATTTTTTTAGCTCACAGATTGCACAGATGATTTGTATTTTTTCTGTACAAATCCCTGAAAGAAAATCCATTATTCCTCAGCACAAAACATTATTTCAACAATCTGCTCCTCTGTGGTAGCAGCTTTTAGCAAGTTAGCGATGGTTATATATCGTTCGATCTCTTTGGCGGCAGCTTTCGCCAAATCCTTTACGGATGAACTTTCCAGTATTTTAAAAGCCTTACCGTCTTTTATATAGATCCTTCGCTGCAATGTATAATAGCCCGGATCTCCGGCGCCGCCCCAGGCATTGTTTTGATAAATAAAAAACAGGCTGCCGTATTTAAAATAATATTCCTCTTTCCATTCGCCGTGGTCTTCACTACCCCGGGAAAATATTTTCACGAGTCTGTTATTCTCATAGTAAAAAGTAACGTTTCCTTCAGAGTATGGCGGGCATTCTTCATTTATCCAGTTGATGGTCTTTGCCTTGAGTTTCGCTTTATTAATGCGCTGGTACTCCTTACGGATTTGCTGCACAGATCTGTCGGCGTCAGTACCTTGTGCATGTACCATATATGAAACGAACAGGCTAAGCATAAGAAATAACAGGTTGCCGGGTAATTTCATGCTTATACTTTCTACAAACTTAATTACCGGGCAACTCCTGTTATATACTACTCTTGTAGTATTTCATCTCTTTACACGGATAGCTAATTTTATTCCAAAACAGGTTACAGAAAATGTCCGTTCAACACATAACCGCCTCGCTAAGTATATTGCTTTTTACCTCCTGCCTGGGGAACAAACGGATACCCTTGTATAAGGCGGATTGCAATGGTCAGTCATTTCAGTTATCCGTGAAGGAAAAACAACATTTTGCTTATACCGAATATTGGATGGAGATTAAGGTTGGAAAGCTGAAAGCCGTTGCCATAAAGCCGCGGGAAGTAATTGATAATACACCCTATAGCTTTGCATTGCTGAACAAACATCCGTATTATTTGTACGATACAGTCAGCACTTTAATCCCCGATAAAAGTGTACCTAAACGAAGAATGATAATCCTTATCAGTCCGTCCAGGTATTCAAAAACGGAATTTGAAAAAATCAATGCCTGTCTTTCCCTGCATTATAAAGCGATGGAGGAAGTTTTGTATGAAAAATACATCACACCGCAACCGCAATACAGCTTTTATAACCCGCAGTTTGCCGGTATTGCATATGCCGATACGGAGGAGTTTATTAATGTTTATCAAAGCAAGGAAACAAAGAATACGGTCATCATTTACTTTAGTGGAGATGTAGTGCATAAAGATGCGAACGGAGAAAAAATCCCTACGGAGATTGGTGCAGTACAGTTTGAAGAAGTAAAGGAGAACCCTCCTGACGGAGCGTCAAAATATACCGGAGATGCCGTATGGAGGCAATTTACACATACTAAAACAGGAAATACTTTGGCAATGGATTATGATTTTTATATAACGCAGGATAACCTGGTATATGGTGTGCGGAAGTAAAATTTGGAATACTACTTAGGTAGTATGTATAGTATGTGGATTGGTCATTACTTTAGGTATAGATTAGCAGATAATATGTCTTTCAAAACAATACGAATAATGAGCCTTTTTGGTTTTTTGTTTGGCTGTGGTACACCAAAGGAAACGGTTTTATATAGCGCCGACTGTAACGGCGCCGAACTGCGTTTTTCGGCAAAGGAAAAGTCACACTATGCCACCATCAAATGCTGGATGGAGATAAAAATAGGCAAGCTGCCGCCTGTAAAAATATCGGATAACGAGGTGCTTGACCAAACGCCTTACTCTTTTGATATACTTAAAGGGTATCCGTATTTTTTGTACGATACCACTGATAAAACAGCACCCTTCGGAGATGTGATCACAGACCGTAAAAAGATGCTTGTTTTCATTCATCCCGATAAATATTCAAAAGCCGATTTTGAAACCATGCATAACTGCCTGTCTCAACATTTCGGGCAAATAGAAGACGCATTATACGAGAAGTACATCGCTAACCGGGAGCATTTTAATTTTCCTCAGTTTGCAGGCATTATTTATGCCGATATAAACAGCCTTACCGAACAGTATAATAACCCGGATAACAGTAAACGCATCAGTGTTCCGTTCAGCGGTAGTGTAACAATGGAAGAAGAAGAAGACGGAATGAAAGTTACAAGCGGACTGGGACGTGTTACTATGAAACAAAAAGATTTGACTGCACAATACGAACCCAAATTAGACATATCTGCTTTCCGGAATATGAAAACAGGAAAAGTCCTAAGCGATGACTATTCATTTTATACCGATAAAGACAATCGTATTTTTTGGATTAAAAAATAAAAAATGATACAGCTTACGGTGGATAAATTATTGCCCGGGGAAGACCTCTTGCTTGAAAACGGTAGTGCTGTTTTCAATATAGAGAACAATACCCTGAAAATTGAGGTACAGTTTCCGGCTGCATATCCGCCGGGATCATATTCCGGTGAAGAAAGCAAGGTACCTAAAGACTACTATTTCAAAAGCTCGATATCAACGTTAGAGCTGGAATTGCCGGTTGAAGATGAAGCGATCTTTGGCAGGGAAATTTTTATTGACAGCGAGGGTGAAGACAACGAAGAACTCACAAATTTCCATATTGCCCATACGCATTACCCCACATTTGATGATCGTATAACCCTGCGGAAGGAAAAAGATAAATACATTCTCAACTGGACAGGACTATTGCCCGACATTAAAAACAGCCGCTACGAAATATATATGAAAAATATGTTTCCGTTCCGGTTACAGGGAGAATGCAGAACTTTATCATTAACGAAATAAATAATCCAAAACGAATGTGAATAAACAATGAAAAAGGTTACCGAGATAAATCAGACTGAAACAGCTAAGCGAAAACTAAAAAGTATTGCCAAAAACAATAACCTACCCGAAGATTTTGTTACAATATTATTCAATTATAACTGGGATTTAGACCCGTTATACAGAAATGAACCGACAGGTTGGGTTCGGGATGAGCAAAGAAAACAGGTGAGTGAAAATCAATTTGAAAAGGACTTAGAAGTTTTAACCCGATATTTGGAAATTAATGGTACTGTTTTTTTCAGAAAAAATTTTATAGCGGAACAGCTAATATCTGTTCACTATAACATAAATCAGAATGATGTAAATGAGAAATTATTGATTGCGGGAGAAAATAAAAATTATGCTTATTTATCTGAATATTCTAGTTATCATTATCTCAACAATCTGTCAGTTGAAAAATTGATACATCTTGCTCCCAAAGATGAATATGATAACAGAGATT
>CAKSVK010000059.1 GCA_934502905.1 uncultured Chitinophagaceae bacterium | reverse complement strand
ATTGCACATAGGGATGATCAGCGTCGGGTGTATGTTATCGGGGTTTCCTCTTTAAAAGATCGGAGACCCTTTTTTATTTTCCCCGGTTGCTCCTCTTTTCTGAAGCAATGCAACGGATCCTCTCCCGGATAGGTCAATGAGGTAAATGATAATCTATGAAAGTTTTATATCTTTTCCTGGCGCTTCTCCTGTTTTCCTGTAAAAAAGATGCGGATAAACGTATCCCTTATTTACCGGACAAGCCTCTTGTAGGAAGGTGGTTACTTACTGAAGTGAACAGCAATATAGGTGATGGGACCATGACGGGCTGGCATGCAACACCTGGACCTTCAGTAATTTTAGAGTTTCATGAAGACGGGCAGTTCAGGTGCATTACAGACAATGAGGCTTACACATATCAGAAGGAATTCAACAGCTATAGGCTCGATACTATCAGGGGTACGCGCACTACTATAAATATCTTATTGGTGGCACCGGATAGGAATGAACCTGCCTGGAGAGGATTGGTAACTGTTGACGGGAAAGCGCTTGAACTGGCTTACCCATGCATTGAAGGCTGTTATTACAGGTTTAAGAGACAGGATCTCTCCTCCCGCTAGGTTTTGTCCGCTTCTCCCATGGTGCCGGGAATAAAGTTCCCAGCATTACCGGGTAAAAATCATGCTCTCTGCGATTGACAGGAAAGCTATCGCCGGAAATACCATCTGTCGTGGAAGCACCAGTCCCATATTGCCTCTCCTTCAAGAATTTCCCTGCAGGCAGCGCCCGGAGAGGTAAATACACCGGCAAGCCGGTTGCAGTTCCCGGTAGCGCGTTCTTTTCCGTCGCCTGTAAAAAGAAACCGGCCGTAAGGTGTTTCTATAGTGGTGCCCTCGGGATTATCAGGGTCGAATTTGAATAAATACTTTTCCCCGTTGACATCACCGAGGTTTTTAAAACCTTCAAGCTTTACGGCGCTGCATCCGGCGGTGGAGAAGGAGCAATTAGGTATAGTAAGATCTTCCGGATCATACCACACCCAGAAGGTACTGTCATTGGCATGTTTTTCAATTGAGTATACGATGTATTTCCCGGAAGGTGCCTTCTTGAGGTAAAACTCGGGCAACCATATAGCACCTGCTTCCATATCAGAAGAAAAAACGATTTTCTTGCCCGCTTCCCCATAGGTATAATCGGCTGCCAGTCCGTTTACCGAACCTTTGCAATTGTTTTCACTGTAAATAGAAAAAGGACCTATCCTTTCTTCCTTATTATTATCATTCTGTCCTCCGTTTTTCTTGCAGGCAATGGTTAAAAAGAGGCAGGCTGCAATTGCCGGGAAAAGATATTTCATAGCCAACTGTTTTAACCAAGCTAATACAAAGAATCTAAAGAAAGGGTGTGTTTTTAGCGAATAGCCGTTCTTTTTGAGTAATTAAAGCACATCAGGTTATTAACCGGTCAGTTTTGCGGCTGTATAGAACCGGCATTGGGATATAACACGGGGTGGCTGGTAACGGAAGAAATGATAAAACCAGGACCGGTTTTATTATACGCGGTTTACTTCCTTTCAGGGAGAAATAAATACAGGTATACCGGTATTGCTTCCGGTTTAGTGTCGGGATAATTTCGTAGAAAACAAAGTTGATATGAAAAAGTACCTTGGTATGTTAATCGGCTGCCTTTTATTGCTGGGCGCCTGTAAGAAAGAAGCTGAAGGACGTAATGATCCGATCATAGGAAACTGGAAGCTCCGTGTGGTAACCTATAACGGACAGTCAGTGGAAGTGACCGACAGGGAATGCTTCAGGGATTCGTATATTAATGTGGATCGTAAAACCTATACCCTGCATTTGTCGCTGCCGGATGACGGACAATGCCAGTCGGAAACCATTAGCGCTGAATGGACAGTGAGGAACGGTCAATACTATGTGGTCAGCAATGGAACGGAACAGGATGCCGGCGTAAAGCTGCTGGACAATAATGAGACGCTGCAAATGACAATAAACTCCGGTAACGGTGCCTATATATTTTCCTTCAGAAAGTAATTACAGCAATTGTATGATTCCGTAAACAGCTACTGTAAGTATGCTGATAACGGATACCCACAGGAGGATATCGAAAAGCCTGCCGGTTGCCACCGTAGCAGCGCTGCTATATCTGAAATATATGGCAGCATATACAATAATTAACAGGAGGATGGAGCCAACCACGCCGCCTGAGATGATCATCAATACCGGCAGCCTGATGAAAAGGTAGGCAAGCGCCCAGAGTAGCGGAATGATAAACGCAAGAATGGTAATAAGCTTTTTCCGTTGTTGTGGGTTATGGAAGTCTATCCATCCCTTTTGGCCTGCAATGTCTGAAAGCAGTCTTGACCAGTAAGCGAGCGTGGTAAACACGCTGGAGAATAACACAAAGAAGGCCCCTACCAGGAAAATGATACGGAAGTTTTCGCCGAGCGTTTGTGTATAAATGCTGGCGAGTACATGAATGACTTCATTACCTTCGGGGATATGATCGCTGCCATGCAGTATGCTGGCGCCAAGCAGATAAAAAGCCGCTGTCACTATGGTGTAAACAACCATTGCTACGGTAGCATCCAGGTACATTACCTTTATCCAGCCTTCGGCGCGTTGCCGCCATTCCCTGCTGTTATCCCCGGCGCCGGTATAAGCAGCATATCCTTTTTCCAGACACCAGTAATTGTACGCCAGTATCTCATCGCTTCCTACACCGGTGATGCCAAAAGCACCGATGGCAAGCATTACCATGGCGGCAGGTAATTCAAACCGTAATCCGGTTGAAACCTCCTGCCAGCTGAAGGCATAGGTAGTAAATTGAACCACGAATAGTGAGGCCAGCGTGATAATGGTAAAGATCATCAGCATGACCAGGGATGCTTTTTCCAGGAAGGGATAATAATTTTTATATACCAGCAGGGAGACAATAATAGCCAATGCCACTACCCATACGGTGATGGATACCTGTGGTGCCAGCATGTGCAATACAAGTGCTGAACCGCCCAGCATACCGCCCACCTGTATTATTTTCAGTATCGTCAGCAGTAATACCATCCAGATGGACCAGTGCATATTTCCGGCACGGGGTCCCGGCAGCTTATTGAACGATGACATGACCGTTTCCCCCGAAAGAATGGCCTGCCTTCCAAACTGTAGCTGAATGGTCACTTTTACAAAACAGCTCACCAGTATGATCCAGAACATGACAAAACCGGCTTTGGCGCCCAGGATGGTCGTGGCGATCAGTTCGCCGGAACCGACAATGGAAGCGGACAAAATAAAACCCGGACCCAGGAAACGGAGTCGCCCCAAAAGCGTGGTGGGCGGTTGTTTAAAGGAGGTTCCGCTTACAGCATAGTTATCGGCAGTCATGATGGCTTCAATATATCCGGAAATATTTTCTGTTCCAAGATACGAATAAAGTGACGATGAGAACCGTTCATATTGCTGCCTGTAACAGGAATGCCGGACCTGGCGGGGTGTGCCGGGTCCGGGTTCCTGTTATAACAATCACTTACTTGCTACCGAGCTTGAAACCTACCTTTATGGCAATGAAGCTATTTCTTAATGTTACGTCATCGCTGTCATTGAGCAGGTTGCTGATACCCTGGTTATAACCTGCCGAGACGAATAATCCATTGCTGAACTCGTAACCCGCAAAGACATTACCCGAAAACTCCAGCCTTTTCATCTCGTCCTCATCGCTTCCGAAATCAATCTTTTCCGATATTGTTTCATCCATATAAGTGATGCTGGACTTGCCGCTTATGGCCGGGCTGATGACAGGACCCAGCCCGATAAAAAAGCTGCTGCCTTCACTGTTAATGCGGTAAAGCATGTTCAGCGGAACTTCAATGTAATGAATGGATGTAGAGGTTTTGTACATGTCGTCTGAAGACTTGCCGCCTTTTTGTACATAGTTTACTGACGGTTGAAAAACCAGGTTTTCGTTGATCGGAATGTCGGCAAGGATACCTGCAGTGGGGCCGAATGTAGAGGCCGTATGGCTGACGCTGCCGGCTTTGGTTTTTAGCGAGGAATAAACTGCTCCTGCCTGGAAACCATACTTTACCTGTGAAAAGCCGGTTGTTGCAGCCAGTGATACTGAAAGCAAAAGAAGTAGTAGGTTCTTTTTCATAATAATGTAGTTTGACGTTATGAATAATGGTGAAACAGGTGATCGAAGGACTACTGCGATTAAAAAATACCCGGGTGCCTGACCACACAAACATAGTGATGCGGCCTTGCAGCGTATAATTGATTCTTATGGGGTAAAAGCAGGAGCCGGCAATATTTGCCGCAAAGCCTCCTGTCAGTACAAACAGTTAACAAAAAATGCGGAAACCGGGAGTATCCTGGACCGTGTTTGCAAAAACCAATAAAAAAAAGACTGCCTTTTGCAGTTTTTCCCAATTTTTATTCTTCCGTACGGAAACCTGTCATAACCGGTTGCGGTAAAGTTATGATCCCCGCTTATCAAGTAAACATTGCCGGAAGCTGATTAAGCTTTAATTTTAGACTCCTGAATAACGGTAAAACCCATATCGGTTTATGAATCTTAAAAATGCATCCGTTTTAATAGTTGATGACGACCAGGATATACTTACGGCTGTGCGGTTGCTTTTGAAAACAGAAGCAAAGCTGGTGGTGACGGAAAAAAATCCGGAGAACCTCCGTTCCCTGCTCAATAAGCAGCATTTTGATCTTATTATGCTGGATATGAATTTCAACAGTTCCATCAACACAGGGAATGAAGGACTTTTCTGGCTGCGCAAGATAAAGGAGATAGGCTCGGATGCGGCGATCATCATGATCACTGCGTACGGAGATATAGACCTGGCGGTTACCTGCCTGAAAGAGGGCGCCAATGACTTTATGGTAAAACCCTGGCACAACGAACGGCTGATCACGACCATTAAGGAAACGCTGAAAAGAAAGGAAGGACCTTTTTCAGATAGTGTGCTGAAATCCACCACCCACTCGATCATAGGCTCGGAACTGCTGGGTGAGTCGCAGGCAATGCAGGATATTTTTTATAAGGTTCATAAAATAGCGCCGACAGATGCCAACATTCTCATACTGGGGGAAAATGGGACCGGTAAAGACCTGATAGCAAAAGCCATACACCAGCAATCGCTGCGGAAAGATAAACCCTTCGTGAAAGTGGATGTAGGTGCCTTAACGGAAAGCTTGTTTGAAAGTGAGCTGTTCGGTCATAAAAAAGGTGCGTTTACCGATGCGCGGGAGGACAGGGAAGGAAGGTTTGAAGCAGCCAACGGTGGCACATTATTCCTGGACGAGATCGGAAATATCTCCCTGCACCAGCAGGCAAAGCTGCTGACGGTGTTGCAGAACCGTATGGTGACACGCCTGGGTACCAATCAACCTGTTCCTGTGGATATCCGGCTGATCTGTGCTACCAATGTCCCGTTGTCGGAGCTGGCCAATGAAAGCCGTTTCCGAAAGGACCTGGTATACCGTATCAACACGGTGGAAATAACAGTACCTCCCCTGCACAGGCGCCAGGATGATATCATTCTGCTGGCAGACCATTTTATGAAACAATACGCGGCAAAATACCTGAAGCCCTCGTTGAGCCTGGATACATCTGCAAAAGATAAGCTGAAGCAATACCACTACCCCGGTAATGTGAGGGAGCTGCAATACACGATCGAACGCGCTGTGATCATGTCGGATAAGGAAAAGCTGAGCGCCGCTGATCTTATTTTTTCTCCTATCGAATCCGGAGGCATTGCGGCGGAAGAACCGAAAGAGCTGAACCTGCGGAATATTGAGAAAAATGCTATCCTGAAAGTGATAGAAAAGCACAATGGTAATATCACCAAGGCTGCAAAAGAGCTGGGGCTGACGCGTACCGCGTTGTATCGCCGGCTGAGTAAATATGATATTTAAGATATGAATGGCTGCTATGTTAAATAGAATAGAATGGCGGATCATGGTAAGAGTGTTACTGTTGTTCGTTACACTTTTCGCCACTGCATTCACGGTGTTGAAAGGACAATTTGTTTACCTGGCAATACTGCTTCCGGTCGTCGTTCTGCAACTGATAGATTTTTACAGGTTCAACAGGAAAGCGCAGGAAGAAGTGGACCAGTTTGTGGAGTCTGTGCATTACCGTGACTTTTCCCGGCATTTCAACGTGAAAAAAGCGCCGGTAGAATTACAACCCCTTCGACGGGGATTCAACGATATTAATTCTGCATTCAAGGTTATCAGCAAGGAGCGGGAAACCCAGTACCAGTACCTGCAACAGATCCTGGAACTCGTGGATACCGGTATACTGTCTTATGAAAATGAGACCGGTGAAACCGGGTGGATGAATGAGTCGCTGAAGAAAATGCTGGGCATTCCCTACCTGAAAACCATTTATTCGCTGGAAAAGCGGGATCAGCATCTGTATAATGAAATAGTGGAGCTAAAGCCCGGAGGAGGAAAAGTAGTAAGAATAGCCAAAGGAAATGTGAAGGTATTGCTTTCGGCAACCGCCTTTCAAACGGATGGAAAAGTGTATAAGGTAATTGCATTTCAGAACGTGGATGAGGCGCTTGACGAAAATGAAGCGGAAGCCTGGAAAAAGCTGCTGAGCGTGATGACTCATGAGATCATGAACTCTGTGGCGCCCATTTCTTCACTGGCCGATACGCTGAAAAACCGCCTGCAGATGGCTTCTGAGCATATTGAAGATAAGGAAGGGACCGTTGAGGACCTGGAGCTGGGGATCATTACTATTAAAAGAAGGAGCGAGGGCTTGCTGAAATTTGCAGAAACTTATCGTAACCTTAACAAGATCACCAGGCTTCATCTCAATAAGGTATATGTCAGGGGTATATTTGAGAACCTGTCGGTGCTGATGGGACCTTCGCTGGAACAAAAAAATATCGATCTGGACGTAATTTTAAAAGATATGGACCTGCAGGTAGAAGTGGATACCAACCTGGTAGAGCAGGTGCTGATCAACCTGTTGGTAAATGCTATGGAAGCGGTGAAGGATAAAGAGGCGCCGCATATTACTTTATCGGCAGCCGCAGAAGCGAACCACAGGGTTGTAATAAAAGTGATCGACAACGGAAATGGTATTCCCGACGATATCCTGGATAAAATATTTATCCCGTTCTTCAGCACTAAAAAAAGCGGCAGTGGCATTGGACTAAGCTTGTGTAAACAGATCATGATGATGCATAAGGGTAATATCCAGGTACAAAGCGTTGAAAAAGAAGGGACCGCCTTTTCCCTTATTTTCTGAGACAGAACAGAATAGGGGTGCAGCTTTTGTAGCATGCACGGTTATAAGAGTAAAAACCAACTATAGCGGTACATTCACTCTGCATTTGATCTGCACGTGTCTCCATGTGCAGAGGTGTAGAGCCTGGTTGCGTGTCCGCACGCAACTTTATCTCTGGCATTTTCCATACAGCAACGGGCCATTGATTTATAAAAAATAAAACCCCGGAAGGCCGGGGTCTTTTTAGGACGGGGAATCATGAGAACTGAACGACGAGCAGTCAGGGAGCCGGCTTTTTGTTCTGCCGGTGCTGTTCAACCTGGTCGTTCAGGTGCGCGTTATCTGAAACAGCCTGCCTGTATAAAAACTCCTTTAACAGGTCAGGGCCGCCGGCCGCGTCCACGAATTTTTTTTCAATGAAGAGGGTAATTACCTGTTTCACCATTTCCGGGGGAAGCTTCTTCCTGCCGCCTCCTGCCTTTCTTCTCTTTTTCATCCATTCATATTTGATTGTCAAACCGTCCGGAAGCCAATGCCGAG
Organism: uncultured Chitinophagaceae bacterium; assembly: GCA_934502905.1. Lineage (GTDB taxonomy): Bacteria > Bacteroidota > Bacteroidia > Chitinophagales > Chitinophagaceae > Agriterribacter. The sequence goes on along the minus strand of CAKSVK010000059.1, from coordinate 11,343 downwards.
GCGCATTGTGCGGGCATGATTCCCGGTAACGGAATAACTCTCTAATAATTTTATAAAATTAATATAAAATTATATTAAAATAAAAATATTTATATAATTTAAAATTAATTAAAATATTAATTTTCTATATTAAAATAATTATATAATAAATTAAATCATTGCCTTAAGGGAAGCTATAGTAGCTTTGTAACTTAATTTTATTTTTAGCGTATGAAAATTGAAGTGCCACACGAACATTCCAGGGATGAAGCCAGGGACAAGATCAAAAACCTGCTTGCAGAATTGAAGGAGAAATATTCAGGTCAGGTGAAAGAGGTAAATGAAAGCTGGACTGACTACCGGAATGACTTTAACATTACAATGGGACCTTTATCTACCAATGGTTATATAAATGTGGATGATAAGCTTGTGGAAATTGAGCTGGAAATTCCAATGTTTGCTTCCATGTTCAAAGGGCAGATCAAAACATTGATAGAAGAAGAAGCAAAAAAAATATTAGCCAGATAAAATCCTCTCTTCCCGCACTATGTTCATTATAGACGCCCACCTGGATATCAGCATGAATGCCATGGAATGGAACCGTGATGTCAGAAAACCCGTTGCGACGATAAGGGCTTCGGAAAAGGGACTCACGGATAAGCCTGATCGCGGGTTGGGAACCGTTTGCTTTCCCGAGCTGCGGAAAGGTAATATAGGACTGGTGGTGGCTACACAAATAGCGCGGTATGTTGCGCCGGGCAATCCTTTACCGGGCTGGCATTCGCCGGAACAGGCCTGGGCGCAGACCCAGGCGCAGCTTGCCTGGTATAAGGCAATGGAAGCAGATGGTGAGCTGAAGATGATACGGAATAAGCGGGAGCTGAAGGATCATGTAGATTACTGGCTGACAGATACCCAGGAGAAAAAAATGATCGGCTATATTTTGAGCCTGGAAGGAGCAGATTCTCTTGTAACGCTTGACAACCTGCATGTAGCTCATAACTATGGACTCAGGGCTATAGGGCCTGCTCATTACGGTCCCGGCAGGTATGCCAATGGCACCGATGCCACCGGGCGTCTGAACAAAGATGGCATTGCGCTGTTGAAGGAAATGGACAGGCTGAACATGATCCTGGACGCTACTCATTTATGTGACGATGCGTTTTGGGATGCACTTGACATATTCCATGGACCGGTGTGGGCAAGTCACAACAACTGCCGGGCGCTGGTAGATCATAACCGTCAGTTCAGCGATGACATGATAAAGGCATTGCTGGAACGGGATGCGGTGATCGGCTGTGCGCTGGATGCCTGGATGATCGTTCCGGGCTGGGAGCGGGGTAAGTCGGATCCGTTGAAGATGAAGTGCGGCCTGGAAAGAGCTGCAGATCATGTGGATCATATCTGCCAGTTGGCGGGTAATACGAAGCACGTGGGTATTGGCAGCGACCTGGACGGCGCATTCGGAAAAGAGCAATCTCCATATGATCTTGACACGATTGCCGATCTGCAACATTTTTCAAAAATTTTATCCGGAAGAGGATATAAGCAGGAAGATATTGAACGTTTTATGCATGGTAACTGGTTGCGGATCATGAACAGGGCGCTTCCCGACGCATAACCGGAACCGGTTGCCGGCACCTCAATTCTTTCATATATGCGGCATATCAGTATTTGGGTTTGTATAACTCTTCTGTTTTCTTGTAATCCCGGCGATCAGCCGGCTGCTCCCCCGGTGGAGGAAAGAGATACGACAATAACGGTGGAAAACGCGTATTCGGAGCTATTCCTGGATAGCCTGTCCCTCGAGCATTTTGTGTCGGCACATACATTCAATGAAACGTTCGCCAACCAGTTCCGCAGCTTCTATAATACCCGTAACTATCAGTATGCCTGGTTTGTTCCCGACGGGCTGACTGAGCAGGCACTGAATTTTTTGAACCGTCAAAGTGACTATATTTCTTATTCTAAAGATTCCAGTCTCCAAAACCCTTTGCTGAAGCCGCTACTCGATACCGTTAGCCAGGGTGTTACAAAGTTTCGCATAAGCGACAGCGACAGGCTGAATGCAGAGCTGATGCTCACGGCGCAGTTTTTCAGGTTTGCAGAAAAGGCATTTGCGGGAGACACCAGCCTGGATGTAAGCAGCCTGAAATGGTATATTCCCCGTAAGAAAATTGATGTGGTTGCTGCGCTTGATTCACTGATGAAAGGAAGCGGCGAGGCATATGAGCCGCTGAATGCTTATTATAAACGGTTGAAGGCAGCATTGATACAGTATTACCAGGTAGAAAAGCTGGGTGGGTGGAGGCCTGTGAAGCTGGAAAAGAAAAGCATGCGGCAGGGAGATACTGCAACGGTGATCACAGAGATAAAAAAGCGACTTTCTTATACCGGTGATTTTACCCTGCAAGATTCCTCGTCATTGTTTACAGATTCCCTTACGGAGGCGGTGAAGCGTTTCCAGTATCGTTATGGACTTACGACGGATGGTGTGATAGGGGAATCTATGGTCAAAGAACTCAACAAGCCGGTGGAGCAAAGAATAAGGCAGATGCTGATCAACCTGGAAAGGATGCGTTGGGTTCCGGAAGATATCAGGGGAGATTACCTGCTGGTAAATATCCCTGAGTTTAAGCTGCATATTTTTGAAAATGCGGTTCCCATCCGGCATATGGATGTTGTGGTGGGTTCCGGGCAGCACAATACAGTTATTTTCAGTGGTGATCTCAAATACGTGGTATTCAGTCCATACTGGAATGTGCCGGCAAGTATTGTCAAAAATGAGATCATGCCGGGCATACAACGTAATCCGGGTTATATCAAAGCGCATAATATGGAAATTACCGGTTATGCCGGTAATATTCCCGTTGTGCGGCAGAAACCGGGACCCAATAATTCGCTGGGCAGGGTGAAGTTCCTGTTTCCCAACAATTACAATATCTATATGCACGACACGCCTGCCCGGAGCTTGTTTGGGGAAACCAGGAGGGCATTCAGTCATGGTTGCATCCGTTTGGCTGAGCCGGAATGGCTGGCCCGTTTTTTACTCAGGAACGACAGCACATGGACGCAGGACGCCATTCGCAAAGCAATGCTGGGAAATAAAGAAAGAACCGTAACGCTGAAGCAGCCCATCCCGGTGTTTATCGGTTACTTTACTGCATGGGTGGATTCAAAAGGGCAGCTCAACTTCAGGAATGATGTTTACGGACATGATGCGAAGATGGAAAAGCTGATGTTTAAAGGAGAATAAAAGAACGTGCGGAACAAAAAGATATAACAGATCAGCCGGATTGGTTGTCAGAGTCCCTCAATCAAATAGAAAGATGACGGTGTGGTGTTTTTTATTGCTGATTTTGATTGGAAGATTTCTGATATAGTCGTCCCCCAATCAGCAACCAGCTATCCCTGAACCATCAATTTTTTTCCTGTTCCATCCGGGATGACGTTAACGGCGCGTGGAGACACATACCGTGGCAGCGGACCGCCCGGTTGCGTGTCCCCACGCAACCTTCAGCCCCGTTTTGAATCATAGAAGAGCATAAATAAAAAAACGGGCATGCAGCCCGTTCCAACAATCTCTTATAAAATTTATAATATATTGATTTTTTGCATGACCCCGGATTTATGGGTTTTGCTGATGGGGATCATATTACCGTTGATGAACAGGGTATTTTCCTGGATGTCGTTTATCTTGGTAAAGTTCACAATGTAAGAACGGTGTACCTTCATGAACACCTGCGGATTCACTTTCGTTTCCAGGTTTTTAATAGTATTGTGCGTAATATATTTTTTTGCAGGCGTAATGAATTTTACATAATCACCCATGCTTTCAATAAAGAGGATATCATCATTGTGCAGCCTGATCAGCTTTCCGTCAGATTTGATGAACATATGGTCCTGGTCGGAGTTGCCGTTCTGCTGCTCTGACTTTTTGCCGACTTTCTGAATGGATTCGAGGAACCGCTGATAGGTAAACGGTTTCTTCAGGTAGTCGGTCACGTTATATTGAAACGCATCATATGCGTATTCTACTTTGGAGGTGGTAAGGATAACCTGGGGAGAGTACAACAATTGATCCAGTAGTTCGAACCCGCTGGCTCCCGGCATTTCTACATCCAGGAATATGAGGTCAACCACATTGTCCTTCAGGTAACTTAATGCATCTTCCGCGTTCAGAAAATGATTGTTGACATCCACTACGCCGGACTTTTCGCAAAATCTTCTCAGGAAGTCCGCCGATACCTGCAGGTCTTCTACAATAATACTTTGAAATTTCATAGACATTGGGTATTAAATTGTTTCAATCGCGTTGCCTCACTATCAATAGTTTGCAAAGCTTCTTCTGTAATTGCAACAATATGGTTAAAGCCATTTTCAGTTTGCGAAATATATTCCGCACCTGCGCATACTTCTTCAAACGCTGCGAAGTCGGATATTATTTTATTAAGCCCTACATACCCAAACAAAGGTTTCATTTTATGGACCACTTTCTTCAATGCTGCCGCGTCTCCGGCGGAGAATTTTTCCCGGGCATGCTGAAGTTCGATACGGATCTGTTCCGAGGATGTTTCAAAAACCAACTCCGCCTGTTCATAATCAGTGTCATACAGCCCGGCTAAGAACACCACATCCAGCTGCGGTGAAAAATTGAACTGTATTTTACCTGCTTCCTTATGCATATCACAATTTGTTGTAAACTAAGTCGTTTTAGAATGTACGCATCAACATATGTCAATCCACATCGTATTACGTAATGAAAACGAACTTTTTAGATAAAATAGTATCTTCCTTTTACAGTATTTTGAATGGCGGCAACCATCCATCCCGCAGCCATGAACGGCAAAAAAGTGTGGAAAGGCTGGTGATCTTTATTTTTTTCGGGATAGGCGTGAGCCTTATTTCGGCTGTGCTTAATACATTCAGAGGTTTATATATCAGCCTGCTGCTGAACATTACAACCATTTTATTGCTGACCGTTTCCTTTTTCCTGAACAAGGATGGAAGAATGGCTTTTGCAAAAGTGCTGGGGATCGTGGTGATCAACTTTTACCTGTTTTCCATCAGCTATGTGGAAGGATTAAAGTCGGGTGAGCATATGTTCTACTTTCCCTTCCTGCTGGCCCTGATATTTGTAGTAGACCTGAGAAAGAATTATGAAGAGCTGATCATGACGGCCATCGTTACCTTTATTACGGCAGCGATGATCTTTATACTGTCTCCCTACAGCAGTACCATACAAACTATTTCTGCAGAGCAATATAGCTCGCTGTTCAGCTCCAACCTTGCGCTTTCACTGGTGATCACCGCTTTCTTTACTTATTATATCCTGCAGACCCTTGAACGGAATGAAGACAAAATACTGGATGAAAAGTACTTTAAAGAAACTATTTATGATACTTCGCTCGATGCGTCCTTTATCATAGATATCAGTTCGCTGACCATTACAGACTGTAATAAGACGGCTTTGGAAATATTCAGCCTGAATACCAAGGATGTGATCTATGGAACCATGGTGAAGGACCTGCTGGGAGAAAAAATGGAAGAACACATTATGGTGCTCGGCAGGCAGGATTTTACAAAGAAATCTCCGTGGTACGGAAATATGGATTTTTTCAGGAAGGATAATACGCCGTTCTACGGTTATGTGAACCTGGTAGCTTTTGCACACGGCGGCGCACAGTATTGCAAGGTGAGCATCCTGGATATCACGGAAATAAAAGTAGCGGAATTTGAGATACTGAAAGCGAAAGAGAAAGCGGAAAAAGCTGCCCAGGTGAAATCACGCTTCCTTTCCAATATGAGCCACGAGCTGCGCACGCCATTGAATGCGATCATCGGGACCACCAACCTGGTATTGCAGGAAGACTATTTGCCTTCGCAACGGCAGAGCTTCGAAGTGCTTAAATATTCGTCTGAGCATATGATGCAGCTGGTAAACGATATTCTCGATTTCAGCAAGATAGAAGCCGGCAAAATGCAGCTGGAAAATACACAGTTCAGCCTGAAAGATTTTCTACAGAAAGTAGTAACTTCTTTCAGCCCTTCCGTATCTGCCAAAAAGCTTGATTTTAAAGTGCAGATAGATGAAAAAACTGACCTGGAAGTATATGGCGATGAAACGCGCCTGAACCAGGTAATGAACAACCTGTTGTCCAATGCGCTGAAGTTCACAAAGGAAGGTGATATAGAAATGACTGTGAAGATGGTTGCACTGAAATCAGCCAGCGCCGATATCTATTTCTCCGTTTCTGACACCGGTATCGGCATTCCGCAGAATAAGATAAGACAGATCTTCGAAAGCTTTACACAGGCGGATATTGAAACCACCCGGAAATATGGTGGCACAGGTTTGGGACTGGCAATTACCCAACGGATTGTGGAGCAGATGGGCGGCAACCTGAAGGTAGAGAGTGAGCCGGATAAAGGCAGCGCCTTCTATTTTACCCTGAACTTTAAAATTACCACACAACAGCGTCCTTATGTGGATGAGGATAAGCTGAAGAACCTTACTACGCTGGATGGACTGAAAATATTGCTGGCGGAGGATAACCCGATCAATATGATGGTAGCCAGGCGGTTTTTACAGAAATGGAACATAGAAGTAGTGACCGCCGAGAACGGGCTGGTAGCCGTTGATCTTTTTTACAAAACCAAGCCTGATCTGTTGCTGGTAGACCTTGAAATGCCGGAAATGGACGGCGCCCAAACAGTTGCCGAGATCCGCAGAACGCATCCCGCCATACCGATCATTGCTTTTACAGCTGCCACTTACGAAAATATACGGGAAGACCTGCTGAATAAAGGGTTTAACGACTATGTTCCCAAGCCGTTCAAGCCGGAAGTCCTGCATAAGAAGATACAGGAATATGCGTCGTCCTCAGGATTTGAAACGCACAAGCAGGCGTCGTAGAAAAGTGGTAAGCCGCAAGACAGACGCAAATCCCGGGTTGTAAGTTTCAGGGACACATCCTGCATCCTGTAGCTTGTGGTCTGCAACCTGAATTTCACCCACATACAACTACCCACTATCCACTTTTCATTACCCTTTCAGGCTCTGTAATACCGTTTCCGGAAGGAACTGGGAAGCGTCGCCACCATTGCGTATTACGTCTCTTACCAGGGTTGATGCTACCGATGTATATTGGGGAAGGCAGGTTAAGAAGACGGTTTCAATATCTTTTGCCAGGCTCCGGTTCATGTCGGCAATGGCTTTTTCATATTCAAAATCGCTGACATACCGTATGCCACGGAGAATGAAGCGGGCATCAATCCTTTTACAGCAGTCAACGGTCAGCCCTTCGTATACGATGGCAGAGACCTGATCATTATCCCTGAAAATATCCTGGATCCATTTTAACCTTTGTTCTTCGGAGAACATGGCGGTTTTGTTGGCATTGCGGCCGATGCCGATCACCAGCTTATCAAACAGGGGTAGCGACCGGTGGATGATATCCAGGTGGCCTATAGTAATGGGGTCAAAGGTTCCGGGGAACAAGGCAACTCTGCTCATGGGGCAAGTTTTGTGTTATGGATGAATAGGAGGTTTTTACCGCTGTGCGTTTTCAACATTTCTGCCACCTGCCAGCAGGTACAAAACTGCCATGCGGGTAGCCACGCCATTTTCAACCTGCTGCAATATAATGGATTGTTGCGAGTCCGCTACATCGCTGTCCAGTTCCACTCCGCGGTTGATAGGGCCGGGGTGCATGATCACCAGTTCCTTATCAATGCTATCCAGCATTTTTTTACTGATGCCGTAGGCCAGGTTGTATTCTCTCAGGGATGAGAACAGTACCTGGTTTTGTCTTTCCAGTTGGATTCTCAATACATTGGCGATATCACACCATTGCAGGGCTTCCCTGATATTATAACTTACCCGTATGTCAAATGCTTTTTGAATATAAGGAGGTATCAGGGTGGGGGGGCCTGCTACCATCACTTCCGCTCCCATCTTTTTCAACAGGTATATATTGCTGAGGGCTACCCGCGAGTGCATGATATCACCGATGATGGCAACCTTTATCCCTTCCAGTGTACCTTTTTGTTCCCGCATGGAGAACGCATCCAGCAGTGCCTGGGTGGGATGTTCGTTGATGCCGTCTCCCGCGTTTACAATAGCCGCCGGAATATGCTTTGCCAAAAAATGAGGGGCGCCGCTGGCACTATGCCGCATAACCACCATATCCACTTTCATGGAAAGGATATTGTTTACGGTATCCAGCAATGTCTCTCCTTTGGATACGGAAGAGCCGCTGGCCGTAAAATTGATCGTGTCTGCGCTCAGCCTTTTTTCCGCCAGCTCAAATGAAATACGCGTTCGCGTAGAGCTTTCGTAAAATAAATTAACGATGGTGACGTCCCGTAATGTGGGAACTTTCTTGATCGGACGTTGTAGTACTTCTTTGAACTGGGCGGCAGTATCTAAAATAAGCTGTATATCCCCTTGCGTGAGGTCCCTAATGCCCAACAAATGTTTTGTGCTGAGTTGCATTAGGGGCCGAAGTTAACGGATAGGTAAATAAATTACAAAATGAAAAATGCTTTATAGCGCTTTTTTTTCCGTTATTCCTCTTTCCGGCACTTCCGCCATCCACCTATTTTTTTGATATATGTTATATTTTTATTTTGTTGTATGTGTATTTTGCTGAGAACTCATACCCTGATGTTATATTTTCCTAAATTCAGTGCCAGGTTGCCCGGAAGCGTCTTTTTTCCCGCATTAAAACCAGTAAATTTGTATTGTACTTACCACCCGGCCAATTCTGTACATACACCCATTAACAGTCACGACTTACTACCCATTAGTCTGTATTTGATCAGGTTAAAAAATTTATTCGTTATGTATTCGTACGCGTTATTGGAAAAAGGTTGTTATTATCTCATACAGGAGGAGGAAAGTTCTTCCCTGGTGTTGATCAGGGTAATTCTGGATACTGATCATTGCATGTTTATTTCGCGTTATGGTGAAACGGAAGAAACACAACACTGGAAGAGGAAAACAGATACCATATTTGAAATTGTGGAACTACTGGACGACAAAATGGTGAAAGAGTGGGAGGCATCCTATTTCAATAATGAGGGAGCTTATTATGAGGATGAGGAATAACAACTTTTGAACTTTTAGAAAATGCTGTTGGAAGCCATTGTACATTTGTGCAATGGCTTCAGTTTTTTTAACACTGAAAAATGTTAGTGTCAGGCTTAATGGCAGGGAGGTGCTCAGGGATCTTTCTTTTACCATGTATGACCATGAATGTTGGGCAGTTACCGGCCCTTCTGGAAGCGGAAAGACCACCCTGGCGCACACCATCGCGGGGCGGCATTTTGTATCCGGGATAATGGAATGGAATACACCCGTGAAACCCAAGGTAGTGGTAGTAGATCAGCAGCACCGGTTTAAGAACCTGTCAAACGTATCGGATTTTTATTACCAGCAGCGTTTTAATTCATCTGATGCGGAGGACGCCGTTACGGTGAGGCAAGCGTTGGACATTGACCGTTATCCTGCTGTTCTCAAATCCGGTATTGTACCCCGCGAGCTGCCGGCGCTGGTGCATATAGAACATGTTTTGGATGAACCGCTGATACAACTTTCCAATGGAGAAAATAAAAGGTTGCAGATAGCAAAAGCCCTGCTGGAGGAGCCGGATATGCTGATCCTGGATAACCCCTTTACAGGACTGGATGTAAGCGGCCGCGAAATGCTCAATAATATTATCGGATTATTGAAAAGTGCAGGCATGCCGTTGATGGTCATTACGGCGGCTACAGAAATTCCGGTAGCAGCCACTCATGTGGTTATACTGGAAGCAGGTGCAGCGGGGGTGGTCATGCCGGCCGCTGATTTTGAACCGTCGATGGTAGAAACAAAAAAGTACCAGCTGGATAAGCAGTTGCTGCGATCCCTGAAGCAGGAGCGTGATTTTGATTTCGACTATGCGGTAAAAATGGTGGATGTGAATGTGGTATACGGCGAGCGTCATATCCTGAAGAACATCAACTGGCAGGTAAGAAAGGGGGAGCACTGGGCAATATCAGGTCCGAACGGGGCGGGAAAATCCACGCTGCTGAGTTTGCTTACCGGCGATAATGCGAAAGCCTACGCGAACCAGGTATATCTTTTTGATAAAAGACGCGGTACAGGAGAGAGTATCTGGGATATTAAGAAGAAGATCGGTTATGTATCTCCTGAGATGCATGTTTTTTTTGACTATACCGCTACCTGTTTTGAGACGGTTGCCTCCGGGTTATTCGATTCAATCGGTTTGTTCCGGAAGCTGGCGGAAGAACAAAAGGCACTGGTCATAAAATGGCTGCGGCTTTTCAGGCTCGAAGCCGCTGCGGAGAAACGCCTGTCTTCTTTATCCATGGGAGAGCAGAGACTGGTGCTCCTGGCCAGGGCGCTGGTAAAAAATCCACCGTTGCTGATCCTGGACGAGCCTTGCCAGGGACTGGATAAGGAGCACATAGAACAGTTCAGGCAACTGATAGATGATATTTGCCGGCAATTTGATACAACGCTGTTATATGTGAGTCATTATAAGGCTGAGATACCGCAGTCGGTAACCAGGTTCATGACACTGACAGATGGTGAAGCGGAAATCCGGTCGGAAGTATAAATTGCAACATTCAATTTTTACATAAGAGACTTTTTTATTCATATGAGCGATCAACCTGTTTACAGCATCCCCGCCCGTTTCCGGCGAACCGAAAACATGCATATCTTCCTGTGGCTTTTAAAAGATATATGTTGGGCGCTCGACTTCCGGATCATGGGTATGATCATGATCGTGCCGGCGCTGACGGTAGCCGTCACCATTACCTGGCAAACCCGTAAAATAACCTCGGAATTATTTCACAACCTGGCCGTGATACTGTGGATCGCGGCCAATAGCCTGTGGATGGCAGGCGAGTTTTACGGCTTTGATGAGGGAGCTTGGGGATCGCGTCACCTGGCATTGATCCCTTTCGGAACAGGACTGCTGATACTTCTTTATTTCTATATTTTTCTTGCACCCGGTAAAAGGTTCCGTACAGAAAGTATCCGCCAGACTGAAGCGGTATTGCAGCAGGATGAAACATTGCTCCGGGAGGATAAGGTATAGGGGTGGCTGACCACACTTTTTTTGATCGCTGATTTGAATAAGGGAATACTAAAGATCCGTTATCAATTTTATTAAAATGTTATCAATAACGAGTGGTTTGTGGAGACACAAACCACGGCGTGCACCATGGTCAGTGTCTCCACTGACCGAAAAAAATCATTTTTTTGATACCTGTTTATTATGAGGGAGCCCTTTGTTTAAGGATGCAAGAATGCTTTGGTCCAGATCAGGTGTCTATTGCCCGGTCCGGGGC
>CAKSVK010000058.1 GCA_934502905.1 uncultured Chitinophagaceae bacterium | reverse complement strand
GGGTAATAAGGATTTTCTTGTTTGAAGTACTCACGCGGTTTCCTGCCATTTCATCCAATTTTCAGTATATGTTTATCTTTAGTTGGCAATAATGGTCTGCAAATTTACAAACTTCTTTCGAACAATTGCACTAAGCCCCGGTAAATCAGCAGAACAGGTATGATTTCAAATCCCAATACGAACAAGGCCAGATGTAATCCGCTAATTTTAAGCTCATTACGCAACCCAGTAAACGTTAACATGTACCGGTACAACAACAAAATAATAACCAAAATTAACGAGACCGTGAAGGCTACCTGCTGCAAATGAAAGTCTGAAAACGCCAACACCAGCACAAAAGGAATTAACAAAACGGACAATACCTTATTAATAAGGAATACAATGAACATGTAGGTATTCACAATTTCCGTGCGCCCAAACATCCAGCCTGTGAGCTTGAAGATCACGTATTTTCCGCTGTAGAGTATAAGCATACCCAGGGTGCATGATCCATATAAAAATAAAGGATCTTCTATACCAGGCTTCAGGTAAAGGATCACAAGGCAAGCAAACAAACCCAGGCTGAGCACAAAAAATATATTAAAAACCAGCGTGGTCATTCCTGCTTCCTGCAAATGGTCTCTCGTTTGCGCCTGGCGAAATGCAGGGCGCCAGAACGCTGTAAACAGGTCCTGAAAGTATTTGGGAAAGCCCATCCTTAAAGCGCCAAGAAAAATCAGCAGCACGCACAGCAGGTAAAAAAGCGTATCCTTACTCGGAGGAAAAAATGGTTTTGAAGGTAAGTTCAAAGGTTCAGCACTGCTGGTAAAATAAGGATGTTCCTCAATATACACCGAAACATATCTTCCGTATACAGCGGGTGGCGCAACTGAACCCGGAATACTGTCTGCCTTCGTTATCGTGGTATCAGGGACCGGCTGTTCTGTAAATACCGACACACTCTCTTGCTGCGGCTGCAGATCCTGGTTGGTATGCTTAACTTTTGGCCGGGCAGGAGCGGGTACAATTGCCGGATCAGGTACTGACGCTGCAGGTGGTATTCTCGGGGTAGTATCCGGCAACTGCTGCGCCGGTTCCACCTGCAGGGTATCATCCTGCGCAGTGGTGTAAAGGCCAGCCAGACACAAAACAAAAAAAAGCAGTAACTTTTTCAATTATACCGGATTTAAACTGCAAAATTATCTGAATACAACCACTATAACTCATGGAGCATATATTATATTTTAAAACAGGCTCACTAATCCGAAATGTATTTTGGCCTGCCGGAAGTTTAGGGGAACATCATCTCTTTTTCCCACCGCATAGCTAAGGTTGAATATACCCGCCCTGGTCTCAAACGCCATCCCTAACCCAAAACCAAGAAAAGTATGGGCGTTGGTACGAATGTCATTATACGCTTTACTACTTACCCATGCTCCGTCGGTAAAGCCAAAAAAATAGGAATTCAACCCTATGAAATAACGGTATTCCGCTGTAAGAACGGAATAAGCCGAAGCATAAATACTTTCTTCATCAAAACCTCTTAACAGCCTGTAGCCGCCTATCTGGTACATTTCGTTCCGGAAAATACCGGGCGACAGGATCCACCCACCATTCACCGCCGTTTTAATTACCGATTGCCTGCCCGTACTTATATAATAAGCGCCTGCGGCATTTAACCTTATTACATAAGTTTTAAGTCCGAGGGTATCATATAAGGATGAAAAGTCAAAATCATTTCCGGCTGCGTCTTTCGTAAGCTTCAACACTGCGTTATTCCTTTTTATGCGCCTGATGCCGGCAGAAGTTGTCAGACTTATCTCCCCGCCTTTCCTGGGGTTGAACCGGTAGTCCGTATGCGTAAGCTGGTAGTTAAGTCCCAGGTTAGTAGTGCTCACATCAATATATGAGGGCAGCCTTTTGGCAGACTTAATAACAACCGTATCAATACCTGCAGGAAGTACATTGGTAAACAAAGTTTGTATAAAGATCTTCCCGCTTTGTCTGCCGGAAGAAAAATACTGCACCCCAAACTGCGAGTTCAGGTTCAGGAATGATGAATCTTTTTTAAGCAGATCAAAATTGAAATCTATGCCGAACGGGGTTTTGAACAGGTAAGGCTGCTCGTATACAAGATGTAAGCGTGGAGATTTCACCTGTATCTGTTGCCAGTTCACCCCTATGGTCTCACCCGTTCCCAATGCGTTTTTCAGGTTGATATTGGCCTCACCGGTCAGTTGCATTTTTGTGCGCCCCGGCTCACCGGTCGCCGGCAAAAAACCGAGGATCACATCTGCCTGGCTGCTTTTCTTAGGATCAAGATAAAGGTTAAGAATAGAGCCCGTGCCCAGCATAGAAATATCCCAGGGCTGCGTTTCTTTCAGGTAAGGCAGTTCCAGCAATCGCTGGCTTACCACCTGCAATTTCGATTTTTTATAAGGGGACCCCTCAGTGATGCCAAGGTACTGCTGTAAAAAATAATTGGATATCCTGGCCTTGCCAACTACCCGTATGCTATCTATCCTGTAAGAGGGTCCTTTTGTCGTTACCAGCTTTGCATACACTTTCTCTCCTTCAATGGTAAGACTGTCCAACCGCACCTGGGCGAACGGGTACCCATTGTTCTCATAATATTGTAAGATCCGCTCCTGCCAGGCGCTGATCGTTTTAAAATCTACCGCAGCCTCTGAAAAAACTTTTTTGTTCCAGCCCACTGCCGCCAGGGCTTTTTGATCGGCGCTATCCGTGTCGATTCCGCTCCATTGGTACTTTCCTCCCACGTATATCCAAACGGAAGCTGCCAGGGAATCATATACAATACTATCCACGGAAGCAGTGATGTAACCATTCGACTGCAGGAAACTCCCCACTCCATTTACATAGCGGCTGCAGGCATCTTTATCCGGGAAACTGTTTTTCAGACCTAATGCTTCCGGTAGCAAGCTGCTATCTTTATCGCTGAAAACGTACTTTAATTCATACCTTTGCTGGGCGCTTGCCGGCAATGAAAGCCCCCAGTAAAACAACAACCCCCAAAAGCAGCAAAGCCTATTCATTGTCAACAAATCTAATGGCATAAATTAATAAAGACATATCTTTTGGCTGGTATTTATATCCATATCCCATTCTGTAAACAAGCCTGCACGTATTGCAACTTCCATTTTTCTACTTCTTTAAAGCAGAAAAACGATTTAATAGCTGCTTTATTGAAGGAAGTCTGCCTGGTTCCGCTATTTAACGGCAATCCAACCATTGAAACCATCTATTTCGGCGGAGGCACTCCCAGCATATTACAGCCGAACGAGCTGCAAGACATCATAACCGCCATATACCGGAAGTTTCCGGTGGCAGACCACGCAGAGATCACGCTGGAAGCCAACCCGGATGATATCTCCATCCAACAACTGGCGCACTGGAAACAGATCGGTATCAACAGGCTGAGCATAGGCATCCAATCGTTTTACGAACGGGATCTTGTATGGATGAACAGGGCTCATAACGCACAGCAGGCTGCACAAAGCATCCAACTCTCCCGCGAAGCGGGCATTCATAATATCAGCGCCGATCTTATTTACGGCATACCCGGATTATCGGACGGAGAATGGCATGCGAACGTCGAAAAGCTTATCGCCCTGAAGGTACCGCATATCAGTTGCTATGCATTAACAGTAGAACCTTCTACTGCATTACATTACCAGATCAGGAAACAGCAGAGAGCAGACATGGACCAGGAACAGCAGGCAAAACAGTTTTTGCTGCTGATGGACTGGCTTACACATAATGGCTACGAGCACTACGAGATATCCAACTTTTCGCTGCCGGGGCATAGAAGCAGGCACAACAGCTCCTACTGGCTGGGAAAGCCATATTATGGCTTCGGCCCCGCCGCCCATTCATTCGACGGTGTACATACCCGCTCCTGGAACGTTGCCAACAACAGCCGCTATATAAAAGCGCTGGCAGCGGATACGATACCCCGGGAAAAAGAAATACTTACGGAAACGCAGCAACTGAATGAATATATTATGACGGCATTACGAACTACTGAAGGTGTGGATCTGGGTCATGTAGAGCACCAATTTGGTAACAGCTATAAAGAAAATGTATTAAGATCCGCAACAACTTATTTGCCAGCCCGGCTGCTGTTGCAGGACAACTTTCTTAAACTGACCCGGGAAGGCAAACTCTTTGCCGACGGCATCGCAGCAGGTCTTTTCCAGGATGAGAACAGCATTTAGCCGGCAAGCACCTCGATAGTAGCACCAATTCCTCTTTCGGTAATGGCATCACATTGTGGTTTCAGCTCATCGTATTCACCTTCTTTTACCGCGTATTTTCCCTTAAAATGGATAATATAGGCACATTGTTCCGCCTGCTCGTGGCTATGCCCGCATACTTCCTGGAGTGTCTCGATCACCCATTCAAATGTATTTACCTCATCATTCCACACGATCAGCTGATATGGATTTTCCGTCATTACAAGGGTATCCGTCTCTTCATACACCCGTGTATCTGTCTTTGCCATAGACCTTACTGTTTAAAAGCATTTATTATTGCAACTTCAAAAGTAATATTTGCCGTGTAATTCCCATAACAATCAACCGGAAAAGAGCCGTTTGAAGGGGCTGTTTGAACAAATATTAACAACCGCCGCGTCAAAACAGGCATATTCTCCGCAGACTGGCGGTGATTCTGCCCTACCATCAGGCACCACCTGAAGGTCAGGTCAGTGACCAAAATTACATAGAACGAACCCTGAATTTTTATTGCGGTATTTGTTTATCCCTGATTTTACCGCAATGAAAATAGTTCTCACCGAAGGTAAATGCATCTTTCAAAACGGACACTCGCCGACATTTTTGTATTTTTGCGATGATTATCAAAGCGCTCAACGGTTAGATGAAGAAAATATGACATTACTTAAAGGAATAACATTTCCCCTGAACGACCCCATCCCCATCTTTGTCATTATTCTTTTCATTATATTACTGGCTCCCATTGTACTTCGTAAACTGCGTATCCCCGGCATTGTAGGACTGATCATAGCCGGCATGCTTATCGGCGATCATGGTTTTAACCTGGTAGCCAGGGGAAGCATCGACTTGCTGGGAAAAGCGGGGTTGTTGTATATCATGTTCATTGTAGGACTGGAGCTGGACCTGACGGAGGTAAAAAGAAATGGTTACAAAAGCCTGGTTTTCGGACTGCTCACCTTTTTTGTACCACTTTCTTTAGGATATATTTTGTGCAGAAACCTGCTGGAGTTCAGTGAAACAGGCTCGCTGCTGGTGGCGAGCATGTTTGCCACCCATACGTTGGTAGCCTATCCGTTGGTAAGCCGTATGGGCGTTACCAAAAATGAGGCGGTAACCGTTACTGTAGGGGGAACCATTATAACCGATACGGCTGTGCTGTTGATACTGGCCGTGCTCAGCGCCTCTGCCGGCGGAGAGCTGACCCAACAATTTTTCCTGAGCCTCGGCCTTTCCTTCCTGATCTTTTCTGTGGCCATTCTTTTAGGGTTTCCGGCTATTGGCAGGTGGTTCTTTAAAAAGATAAAAGACGGTGTCAGCCAGTTCGTATTTGTGCTGGCAATGATATTCCTCGCCGCTTTCATGGCCGAACAGGCAGGCGTGGAAGGTATAATAGGAGCGTTTTTGGCCGGGCTTGCACTGAATCAATTGATACCGCACGCATCTTCCCTGATGAACAGGATAGAATTTGTAGGAAACGCTATTTTTATTCCATTTTTCCTGATCAGTGTGGGTATGGTGGTAGACCTGAAAGTACTATTAAAAGGTAATACCGCTCTTTTTATAGCAGGAACCCTCACTGCGCTGGCTATATCTTCCAAATGGATAGCAGCTTATATTACGCAAAAGATATTCCGTTACACCATAGCGCAGCGAAATATTATTTTCGGGTTAAGTACTTCACACGCTGCCGCCACCATCGCGGTTATACTGATAGGATACAACCTGAACCTGGTTGATGAAAATGTTCTTAACGGAACCGTAATACTGATACTTATCACCTGCATGGTGGGCTCTTTTGTAACCGCCAACGCAGCAAAAAAGCTTGCTATTATAGACTCTGTTGATATTCCCAGCGAAATCAATATACAGGAGCGGATATTGATCCCAGTGAATGAAGAAGGCAACCAGGATCTGCTGGACTTTGCCATTATGTTAAATGCTTCCCAGCAAAAAACACCGATCTATATGCTCACGGTTATGCAGGACGAGGAAGGACTTAAGGAAAAAGTGGCACAGAACAACAAAAATATGGAAAGCGCTGTCCGGCAGGGAGCAGAAACGGAAACACGGGTTTTTCCGATCACCAGGGTAGACCTGAACGTGGTGAATGGCATTACCAGGGCGGTGAAGGAAATGCTGATATCTGACGTTGTTATCGGCTGGTCAGATAAAAATAACTCTGCTACCGGTTTCCTGTTTAACACATTTTTTGGCACCACCTCCCAAAACGTACTGGAAAGCGTATGGGAAACGGTTTTTGTATGCCGCCTGGGGTATCCTATCAGTACTACTAAAAAAACATTCCTTATCTTAACCAAAAACGCGGAATTTGAGATCGGTTTTTCGCATTGGGTAAAGAGGGTGGTTACCCTGGTAAAACAGGCGGGATCTAAACTGGTGGTGTGCTGTACAGACAGGACCCAGGCTGCCTTCAAAAATGAATTGCAAAAGTCCAAGTCCAGTGTGGACCTGTCCTTTAAAAGTTTTGAAGATATAGAAGACTTTCTGGTGCTGGCCAAGGAAATGAACGCTGACGACCTGATCATTGTAGTGGGCGCGCGGAAGGGCACAATATCCCATAATTCCTACATGGATACCATACCTTCCAGGCTCGAAAAGCATTTTCCCAAAAACAACCTGGTATTGTTATACCCTGAGCAAAAGCAGGATACCGGCATGCAATCCGACGATATCACCTCCACGCCTATACAGGACCAGATTGAAAACCTTAACAAACTGGGTAAAGCTGTTAAAAAAATCTTTAAAAGCAGGGAATAACTAACCTAAATTAATCACCGGCTGTTAAAATGTTCCCGATAAAGCAAGTAGCATAACATCAAAAGTTATAATTTTGTTTTTGGATGTAGAATTTTTTAAATTACATATTGTAATTTTTAAATATCAAAATCTTTAAAAACAACGGTAGTAAACCCAATTATTTATTGTTTGCCATTGGCAGCTAAAACTGTGGTCAGCATATGAATTTACAATCTATTGAAAGAGTTGAGGGTTTGACAAAAGAGGAGTTTGTGGAAAGATATGTAAAAACCAAAACTCCCGTCATACTCAAAGATTTTGTAAAAGGGCCTGCTTTGGACCTTTGGAATTATGACTATTTCAAAGAAGTGGCAGGCGACCTCATTGTACCGGTACATGGTAGCGAGAACGCTCATCCTGACATGGTAAAAAGCGCGCCCATAGCTAAGATGAAGTTCTCGGAGTACCTGGATCTTATTCAGAGAGAACCTACAGAATCCCGGTTGTTTTTGTTCAACCTGTTGATAGAGAAACCGGAGCTGAAGAAGCAGCTGCTGTTCAACAAGGTTACCGACAATATTCTTACCTGGCTTCCTTTGATGTTTTTTGGTGGGGGTGGCTCCAGCACCCGTAATCATTACGACATTGACATGTCGCATGTATTCCTTACACAGTTCCAGGGGCAAAAAAGGGTGACGCTTTTTCCGAATGAAGCATCTCCCCTACTTTACAAGCTGCCGTATAACTTTCACGGTATCGGGGATATGAGGAATATGGACTTCGAAAAATATCCGGCTTTAAAATATGCCAACGGATGGGATTGCACTATCAGCTTCGGAGAAACTATCTTTATGCCTGCAGGCTACTGGCACTACATACAGTATGTAACCGGTGGATATTCTGTAAGCGTAAGAGCGCTGTCATCTGCAATGGACAGGGTAACCGGGTTCAGCAACCTGGTGATCACCCGTAATTTCGACAATGCAATGCGTAAGCTGTTAAAAGATAAATGGTACAACTACAAGGTTAAAACCGCCTTCAACCGCGCAGAAAAAGCGATCCAGAAAATAGAAGGGAAGTAACCTCACATTACAGGAATAATATTAAGCAGGAGGGAATGGAAATTTCTTCCTGCTTTTTTAATGTGCTGCCCACAAAGAAGGATTATAAAGGTTCTGAGACTGGAACCTGTAGGGAAAACTTCAGCAGGCAGCATAAAGTCCAGGATTCCATAGCGGCAACAGGATAATAACAATTAATCCGTTTTGTATAAGCAACGGGGTATACCTGGCTACAAAAAAAGGCTGCCCCAAAGACAGCCTCTTAATCAAAAGCCATAACCAAAACCAACACTTACAGTACGAACTGCAAATTATTTTATAGCGATGCTAACTTCTTTTGAAGTTGTATGATTGCTTGCCACTTCTGCATCTGCACTGGCAACAGTCAGCTTGGACGGATAAGAGATATAAGGGAAGATAGCATCTTCAAAAGCCTTATGCATAGCCACATCGGCAGATGTAGCTGTTACCGGAACACTTATTGAGAAGTTATCTTTCCAGAAGTTATTATAAACCTGTCTGTCAGCGGCTTCAATTGCAGCATGTGCAGCCTGACGCAGTATTTCTTCTTCAAACATCCGGTTCATTTTTGCATCGGTTGCTTTTGCGGTTTCTTTTTCAGGATATAACATACTCATCCTGAAGTTCACCTTAATTTCATTATCTGCTTTAGCAAAGCTTTTCTCCAGGTTCATTCCCCATACCCTTCTTTCTTTTTCTTCTTTTATGAAGTTCCGGGCATTTTCAACATCGGCTTTATGTATTTCCACCTGGCTTGCCGTGAAGCTGATAGTAGCTTTTTTAGGTCCAATCGCCGGTTTAGCTACTTCAGTTGCGCAGCAGTTATCTGTATTAACAGCCAGTTCTGCCTGCGTCAGGTTGGTGTCTATCTGGTTTACCACATTATCTTCCTGGTTGAAAGACATCATTCCGAAGCCTGCCATTGCAATCAGCAACGATGAGGCAGATTTGCTGATAATATTTTTCAGC
The DNA here is from genome assembly GCA_934502905.1 of uncultured Chitinophagaceae bacterium. Lineage (GTDB taxonomy): Bacteria > Bacteroidota > Bacteroidia > Chitinophagales > Chitinophagaceae > Agriterribacter. The sequence goes on along the minus strand of CAKSVK010000058.1, from coordinate 10,494 downwards.
TTAACGCTGATTTCATTTTTACTGGTTCCTGCCTTCGAATCCATTACACGTTGGGTTTTCATTTTATTGTCGTTTATGTTCTTTAATTTGTTTGCCATACAAAGATACTTTTTTAAACTACTACTATGCAATACATAATACTGTTTATGGTTCTATATCGTTATGAATGGTCATTTTTTGTTTTGAACTGATTTTACATCAGTTCCTGCCTTTTTTTCATCTGGTTTTTTACCTGATTTGAAGTTTTAAATTTAACTCCCGAAGAAAACTTCTTAAAGACGGTGAGACTTTTGAGTCGCGGACAAGCAAGGGTTAAATCAGGTTCGTTTGTCGCCGCAAATGTACGACTATTTTTCATATCAGCAAACTCTGAAAGTTAAGTTTTTTGAAATTTCTCTAAAATCCTAAAAGTATTCGGCTCTTTTAGGCTTCGTTTAACAGTTGTTAACGGATAACTCTAGAAATTTTTCAAAGAACTACGATTTTCAAAATTTCACGCATATAACGGCGATTTTGGAGTTTTGTTACGTACCAGGGGTAATTTTTTTGTTAACAAACCATAATTGCCGGTGCCGGCTATTTTCGGGCAAAAGCAGGATGAAACTGCTGAAGGGTGGTCCTCAGGTAGTCCCGGTCCAGGTGGGTATATATTTCAGTAGTAGTAATGCTTTCGTGCCCCAGCATTTCCTGGACGGCCCTCAGGTCTGCCCCTCCTTCTACCAGGTGAGTGGCAAAAGAGTGCCTGAAAGTGTGAGGAGAAATGGTTTTTGTGATCCCGGCTTTGGTCACCAGGTCTTTGATCATCAGGAATATCATTACGCGGGTCAGGCGTTTGCCGCGGCGGTTCAGGAAGAGAATATCTTCCTCTCCTTTCCGGATAGTGCAGTGCCTTCGTACCGTATCATTGTAAATGGTAATATATTTAATAGCTTCCCGCCCGATAGGTACCAATCTTTCTTTATCCCCCTTGCCGGTTACCCGTATAAACCCTTCTTCAGGATAAAACCGGGATATCTGCAGGTTTACCAGCTCACTTACTCTTAAACCACAGCTATACATTGTTTCTATAATTGCCCGGTTCCTTTCTCCTTCCGGCTTGCTCAGGTCAATCTGCCGGATAATCTTCTCAATTTCATCATAGCTGAGCACATCCGGCAACATCCTCTTCAACCGCGGTGCCTCCAGCATGGTGGTAGGATCCGACGGCACCATCCGTTCTATCAGGCAATACTTGTAAAATGCCCTGAGTCCTGAAATGATCCTGGCCTGGCTGGCAGGCGTCATATTCAACTCTGCAATCCATTTTACAAACTGCTGCAGATCTCTCAATTCAACCTCAGCCGGTGTTTTCAGGGTGTTGTGTATTTGCAGAAACTGGGTGAGCTTATCTACATCTCCCAGGTAGGCATATATAGAGTGGCTGCTCAGCGACTTTTCCAGCTGCAGGTATGCGACAAACCCATTTTTTTCTGCGTTCCACATTGCACGCATTTATTTTTTCGCTAAACGCTCTTGAATATCTTTTTTCCGGGGACGCAGGCGGGACTTTGCCTTATTGAAGATATGCTGCCCTTTGTCGATACCTTTTCTCAGTTCTTTCTGTTGCTCTTCCGGGAGCAGATAAGTGTCGCTGCATTCCCTGCTGCAGCATCCATTATATTCACCGGCACATTTTTCACATTGTATGAAAAGAAGATGACAGCCATCGTTCTTACAGTTGGTATGCATATCGCAGGGTTCGCCGCATTGATGGCAATGGGCTATTATTTCCCCGGTAATGCGCTCACCAAGGCGGTTATCAAATACAAAGTTTTTCCCTATGAACCGGCTCTCAATGCCCAGCTCTTTAATCTGTTTTGCGTAGTTTATGATGCCTCCTTCCAGATGACGGACTTTTTCAAAACCGTGATGGAGCATGTAGGCACTGGCTTTTTCACAACGTATACCGCCGGTACAATACATTATAATATTTTTGTCCTTGTGTTCCTTCATCATATCTACCGCCATTGGAAGCTGTTCCCTGAAGGTATCACTGGGAATCTCCACAGCGCCATCAAAATGTCCTACTTCGTATTCATAATGATTACGCATGTCCAGAATAATGGTATCAGGATCCTTACACAGCTCATTCATTTCAAGGGCATCCAGGTATTGTCCTTTTTTATTGACATCAAAACGCTCATCTGTTATTCCGTCAGCCACAATTTTTTCACGCACCTTGATCTTCAGTACCCAGAATGATTTTCCATCGTCATCTACAGCTACATTCAGGCGAAGACCGGCAAGCCCTCCGGTTCCATCCAGGCAATCCTGCAACAGGGTAAAGTTGCTTTCAGGAACACTTACCTGGGCATTGATCCCTTCCTGCGCTACATAAATACGTCCGAATACTTTCAGCTCATAAAGCTTTTTGTATAGATCATCCCTGAACATTGCGGGGTCGCTGATCGTAAAATACCGGTAGAATGAAATGGTGACGCGGGGTTCTGTTTCTTCCAATAACCGCTGCTTCAACTCCTTTTGGGAGATACGATTGTGTAGTACTGCCATAATATATTGAAATTTTATAATCAGCTATGCTGAAAGGATCGTTTACAGGACGAACAAAATTTCTAAACGTAACAAAGGTAATAAATGGAATGAAGTCTTCATGTATATAAAAAGAAAAGAATGTCTGCCTGAATTCTCTTTTTATATAACATATTATGCCAATTGCTCGAATATTATGCTGTTTGCTAGATTTCATAAAACACAATACAATAATTATTTTAATCTTGTATCAGGTTTTTCATAGGATATTGGATTAAAAAGCGGGGCGGATTTCTATCCAGCCCTTTTTTTATTTCTGCCAGTTAGCCGGGTGATTTTTTTACTTTTGACTATATGCTATCGGCTTCCCTTACATACCAGGGTTCTTCTATCCAATATTATTGCTGGCAGGGAGGGCCGGAACAGTTGATTTTCTTTCATGGCTATGGCGAAAATGCACTGAGCTTTGAATCACTTGCCGCACAACTGCAGCATTGCTACACTACAATAGCAATTAACCTTCCCTGGCATGGAGAAACAGACTGGAAAGGCGGACTGGAATTTGAAATAAGGGATCTGATCGCCATTATAGATCTTATACCAGGCATTCAACAACGGTATTCCCTGGCAGGCTACAGTATGGGAGGCCGCGTTGCGCTCCAGCTTTATGAGCACCTGTATTCCCGTATCAACAAATTGATCCTGATAGCGCCCGACGGACTAAAAGTAAACGGATGGTATTGGTTGGCTACGCAAAGCCGGACCGGCAACCGGTTATTTCACCATTTTATGAAAAAGCCGGGATTCTTTTTTGCAGTGACAGGTGTACTCCAAAAGCTGGGACTCATCAATAAAGGTGTATTTAACTTTACAAGGAAATTCCTATTGCAGGAAAAATCACGCCTTGACCTGTACCGTATCTGGACAACAATGCGCAAATTCAAGCCCGCCATCCCCCTGGTCTCCCGCTTATTGAAACAGGAGGGTACGCGGGTAATTTTAATCTACGGACAATTTGACAAAATAATAAGAACAAAAACCGGACGCCGGTTTGCCGCCCGGGTTGGAAAGAATATTTCACTTCACGTATTACCTACAGGACATAAGCTGCTACAGGGTAATAATGCAGAGAAAATAGCCGCCCTGATAGAAGCGGATGCATAAGATCGGGCCATACCGACATAAACCAGTGCCCTTGCGCCGCTTATATCTGTTCAATCTGCATTTGAACTGTACATGAAGACACCTGCAGGGCAACGTATCGCCCTGTTGTATGTCTTCACGCCAACTTTCCGGGCGTTGATTTATAAGAGATCATCCTGCCTGTATTGGCAATGGAACACCTACCTGTTGGTCGGGCAGGCGTCTGGTTTTCTTTTTGGTCATCATTAGTATCACAAAGTTGGAAAGCTTTGAAGAACATATGGGTTACGAAGTTGGAAGCTTCGAACAGCACCGGATTGCGTGGGGACACGCAATTGGGCGAGGCTCTGCCACGGCGCGTGTCTCCACACGCCGTTAGATATAGATCTTGCATGTCAAGGGTCAATGATTGAGGATCCATTAATGGGTACTCGCAAAAACGTTCAACGTCCCTTTTAGTCAGCTCAGACAAGCATGCAAAGCGATCTTATTGAGCAGAACGCAACAACCTAAGATCCCTTCTTCATTTTCTTTTGCAATTCCTTAATCGTCATATTATACATCACGCTATTCCTGTTATTCACCCTTTGCACCAGGTGCACGTGTGCAATATAATCCTGCACGATCTGTATTTTATCACTCGGCGTTACCACCAGTAACTGCAGGTGCAATTGCTTACACAATTCCATCAGGTACGTCGCTTTATCCTCATCCTGGTTGCTGAAGCTTTCATCCACCGCAATAAACCGCAGGCTGCGACTGTTCTTTCCTTCACGCGTTATACCAAATTGGTAAGCAATAGCGCTGCACAAAATAGTATAGGTCAACTGCGCTTTTTCACCGCCCGATAATTGTCCCATCTGGCGGTACGTCTTTTTCAATTCATCCGTATTGCGGTATTTTTCATCCGCCCAAAACTCAAACCAGTTACGCACATCCATTACCCGGGCACGGTAGGTTTCACTCTCATCCAGGCTGTCAATCAACGGCTGCACCTTCTGGCGAAAATGCAATGCCTTCTCCTCAAACTTACTTTGCTGCCAGTTTGCCGCCTGCGGCAATGCATCTAATAATGCATTTCTAAATGCTTTGATGGTAGCATCAGGTACTGAACGTTTGCCCAACTGTATATAAGTATCCGGCAGACGATTAAAATTAATAGCGCTCAACGAATAATTCAGCTTGTTAACGCTGTTGTTGATCTCCCGCTCCCATTTTTCCATCTCTTCATTCAGCCCGCCTATTTTATACGTGATGGTATCGTTGATGAAATTCTCAAAATCACGGCGATACTTAGGCAGGTTTTCCGTAGTGAGCTTATCCAACCATTCTTTAAATTCTTCCGCATAAGCCGCTTCTTCCGGCAGGAACTGCACATCACTATACCAATCGGGGAAACGTTGCAGTATGGCAGGCGACGGGTTTTTGATCTGGCTGATGCTACGGTTCAAATGCGTTTCCTCTTTATACAGTTGTTGCTGCACCTGCTGCGCTTCCGTATCCAGCTTATCTTTAAACACGCGGTAGGTTTCATCAATCGTATCCAGGCTTACCGCGCCAAGCGCCACCGCGTGCTGCTGCTGAAACTGCAACAGCTCATCTTTATTTTCTGTAGTAATATGCTGCAGCAATGGCTGTAGCGATTCCTTCTGCTGCTGCATCGCGTTCACCCGGTTTTGCAATGTTGTTTTTTCACCGGTAGCAGTCTCCCATGTACGCTCCGCTGTTGTGCGTTGCGCCAATATCTGCTCAAGCTGCGAAGTCAACGCCTTTAACTGGTTATTGCTTTTGCTCAGCTCTTTTATCTGTTCTTCTGTTTTGTGAATAATGCGTTGCAGCCCTGCTACATCCAGCGCGGCAAATCCTTCATGCTCCTGCAGGCGGCTCAAGGCGTAAAACTGTTTTTGCAATCTTGCCGCACGGTTGCGGCATCGTTCTATGATCTCCGCAGCGTTCGCCAGGTCATCCGTCAGCTTATTACGGCGACTGATCAGCGCTTCTTTTTTCCGTTCATTGTTCCAGCCCATTACATAGCGCCCTGCATCATTCACGCCTGGGCGGTCATCCTTTTCATGACGATCCCTGTTTTTCACCAGCCCGTTAATGGTGATGGCTTTATCATAGCGCTCAATGGTTTTCTCATCTTCCAGGCATACATACGAGAACTGCTGCACGATCTGCTGCTGCACCCAGTCCGATAACTTATGATCCGGGTGAAAATCCAGCTTATAATACACCGTCTGGTCTTCAGCCAGCGTTGGTATCGTATCCTTTACATGATAATATACCAGCCTTGCCCGCAAATTGGTCTGGTTAATATAGCGCGTAACTTTTTTATAATGCTTATCCGGCACGAGTAACCGAAGCGAAAAACCATGTAGCAATTTTTCCAACGCAGGCTGCCAGTGCAGTTCTTCTGTTTTTACCTGCACCAGTTCACCGGCGAAAGGTAGTTCAGCCACGTCTATTTTAAGCGCGCTGCACAGTTCACGCCGCACCTGCACCAAATGCGCGGGAATATTGCTCTTGCTTTGCAATAGTATATTCAGTTCCGCTTCTGTTTGCTCTTTTTCTGCAGCAGCGCTTCGCTGTAAATTCTTCGCGTCAAAATCATCGTCTTCATTCAGGCGGTTTTCCCTTTCCAGCCGTAAGCCCGCACGGCTAACTTCTATCTGAATACGCTTATAGCTTTCTTCATCCGATGCGGTTTTATCTTCAAAATGCAGCGTAGTGCACCAGTCGGTAAACAATGCCAGGTTGCTTTCCGTCTCTTTTTTCTTTGCCTGCTGCTCTTTCAGTTCCTGCTCTAATTGTTTCAACCGTTGCCCGGCTTTGTTCTGGTCAATCTGGTTACGCGTTACCCGTTCTTCTTCATGCAGCGCTTCTATCTGTTGCTTACATTCTGTTGATTGTTGTTCCAGCCTTTTCAACTGAACCGCATCTTCTTCCAAAGCCTGTTGCAGCAAAGCATCCTGCGTATAGCTTTTCCATATAGCCGCCGTTTGTATAGATTGTTGCACAGCCTGCTGTTTTACCTGCAGGGCTTTAAATCCCTCAAAATGTTCCTGCACCGGTTGCAGCAGTCGGATCTGCTCTTCCGCTTTTTCAATATTGCGTTGAGCATCTAATAAAGTAGCCAGGTGCTTTTTCAGTTCCTGGAACAGCGATTCCATATCCCTCGGCTCAAGCATGTGCGTGCGGATGAAATCATCTAAGTTGCCCAGCACTTTAATGCCCACAGTTTGGTTAAACAACGTGAGCGCCTGTATGCTTTGCATGCCCAGCACGTCTACTATGCGGTTGGCATACTTGCTTGCCGCATCAAACCATTCCACCTGCTTGCGGCTGCCTTTGTTGTATTGCTGGTCTATCCTTTTTTTCCAGGCATTGCCCAGGTCAAAAGGTTTGAAATCCGCTTCTATATGCAGGCTTTTATGCGCAATGCCAAACAGCTTTTTCATATCGCCGTTGGCAAAGTACCTTACCTGGAAAAGCGTGACTTCTTGCATGGCTTCATTGGTAAAATTCGCCAGCAGTATGCTATACGCTTCTTCCTTGTTTTCGCGCAGGTACAGTGTTTTGGTTACGCCGCTCTCACTGTTGATCGTGCCGTAACCGCCCATCACATAAGTCTCTTCCGTACGGTCGCCCTTTTTTTCACTGCCGCTGCTCTGGTTATAAAAACGGTATCTTTTTTCCGGCACTATCAGCGTGAGCAGCGCGTCAACAAACGTCGTTTTACCGCTACCGTTAGCGCCCGTCAACAGGCTGGTTTCCCCATTGGGATGAATAGCATGTATCTGTTCATCAAAAGTGCCCCAGTTATACACTTCCATGTATTGCAACCGGAAACCGCTTTTTTCATTATCTGTGCTGAATACGCTTAGCTGCATGTGCTGTAAGTTGCTGTTTAAAATCCTCTAATGTTTCGCTGTCTACCCGGGCTTTAATGATTTTTTTGATGCGGAATTTTTGCTCATCCGCCACATCATGATTTTCCGACCTTTCTAAAAAACCGTTTTCTTCCGCACGGTCAATCAGCCTGTCTATATCCTTTAGCATTTTCACCCGGCTGGCGTTTTCCTTAAAAAACAATTCAGCATATTCTTTTATCTCCCTGCGTTTTTTTATCAGTTCGCGGTGCGTGGCTTCACCCACTTCAAACTCCGCCATCATATCGCGAAGCAAAACCAGCATCACGCTTTCATCGTACGTAAGGCTACGGCGTTGCACCCAGCTTACGCCGGCCACATCTTCTTCCTGCACGCTGTGTTTTATATACGCGTACCCATCCTGCTCATCCAGTACCAGCGTTAAGCCCAACTGCTGCAAAAAAACAGTCAGCTCTGCTTTATACTGCATCAGCTTTTCCCAGGTGTTTTTTTCTAAATATTCCACCGGGCCTTTCAGCAGCTTGATGAACACGGGCGTGAACGAATGTATTTTTTCAGGCATTTACAATGTTATTTACTGAATAATAAATAAGGCACTTCCACAAACCTGGTCGCTTCTTTGTTCAATGGTATCAGCTCCACTGCCGACCTGATCACCTGTACCCTTTTGGCTTTCTCTTTCAAAAAGCTGTAATAGCTTATCACTTCCGCCAGACCGTTATCCAGCGAAGTGGCTTCAATAATTTCCTTTAACGTAGCCGTTTGCCTGTGCTGCAATACCTGCTCCACTTTTTCCCACAATAATTTTTTATCAATGAACGATGCATTCAGCAGCCGGTTAAACCGTTCCACATCTGCAATTTTTTCAACGGCGGCAACGGGTTGTTTCAATACACCCGCCGTCTTCTTTTCTTCCAGCATCAGCTTCCTGTCCATCACCATTTTTATTTCCGCCGCTTCTTCCACTACCAGTCCCGCATCTATCGTTTCTTCCTCCATCAGGTCAAACACCAGTTCCTTAATACTGCTGATCTGCTGCCGCAGCCTGCGATGCCTCGCAATTTCTTTTTCCGTAATAATGCGGCTCAGCTTTTCCGCCATCTTATCATTGGCATCGTATACCGATTTACCCTGCTCCAGTAAAAACGATTTAATGTTCTGCAAAAAATTAGTATCGCTTTCCAGCCCGCGATCTTCCAGCAGCAGCAGCAATTGCTCCGTAAGGTGGCGCCAGTCTTCCTGCCCGTTGCGCGATATCAGGAAATCCCAGAAAGCATAAAAGCTTTTTCCCTGGTTGCTGCTGCGCAACGCGTCGTACGATTCAAAAGCAAAGCCCACAATAGCGCCCTTGTTTTGCTCCGCTTTGGTATGCTGCTCCACAATGTTGCGGTGGATCTGCTTAAAATTATCTTCCACTTCGCGGAAATCGCCGATCAACTCATAGCACAGCTTCACAAACAGGTCGAGCCGCTCCTGCACCTGCGCATTGTTATAGCGTTGCGGCGCCACACCCAGCTCAATCGCTTTAATTTCCTTATCAATGTCAGCGCGGCGATCTTTGAGTATCTGCAATTTTTTTTCGCGGTCATCTTCCGTATTCTCCACCATATCGCGCAGCGATGCAAACAACATTTTAAAACGGCTCTCCGTGCCCACATGGTGCTGCCCCGCCTGCAGGTTCTGCATCCATTGAAAAACCTTTTCCGTATAAGCGCTCAACTGGTAATTGGTATTCCCGTCCGTATCCGGAAAATCCTGCAGTATCCGCTTCTGCACCCAGTTCAGCAGGTATTTGCGGCTGCGGCTCTCCTCATCCTCGCCAAATTCAATCCGCGCTTCCTCCAGGTCTTCCGTGCCATCCGCATGCGTGCTTAGCGTTTCCGCCAGCAGCGGCACAAGCTGTTCCTCTTTTATCACCATCTTTCGGTGCTCCTTAAACGCAGTGTACAAAAACGGCAATACCCAGCCCGCATTACGCAGCCGCAGCATCTGCAATGCAGGCGATGATTGAATTAAAAATGCTATGTGCTCGCTCGTCATGCCCGGGTAGATCAATGTTTTAAAGGGGACGCAAAATAACACAATATAGGCAGTTGGCAGCGGTTGGGGATATTAGGTGATTTGCCCTGGCAAAAAATATATGATGTTTTTTTTTGTGAACCAACTGCAATACTACTATTGGGCTTCTGTTGCCACGCTCGCTTGTACGGTTGGGGCTATATTGGGCATTGTGCCGGAGGGTTTATGAATGGGAGTTGGGATTGTATTTTAGAAAGGGATAATAATATTTGTAAAAAGCTAATTACGGGTCTGGCAATTAAATATATAAAATTTTTACAATTCAAAGGTTTCTTATATTTTTGAGTTGCAAACAATTATCTCAACCGCCCTTTATAATATAATATCAAAATGACTGAAGAAAAGTTAAACCAAATCGAAGAACAAATCAAGTCAGAACAACAAAGCATTAGTTACGACATTAAAGACTTTACTATCGAATATTACGTTCAAAAATATTTGACAAAGGAGGAAGTGGATGAAAATGAATTATATGTTCCAGACTATCAAAGAGAGTTCATTTGGGAACCAGTTCGACAATCTAAATTCATTGAAAGTATTATTCTTGGATTGCCGATACCATTAATCTTCGTTGCAGAAATTGAGGAAACAGGCAGGCTTGAAATTGTTGACGGTTCTCAAAGAATACGGACTTTATCAGCATTTTTAAACGACAAACTCAAACTAGGGCGTCTCGAAAAACTTACAGAGTTAAATGGTCTTAAATTTAGTGACCTAAAACCTTCTAGACAACGTTTGATAAAGAACTCGTCTATGAGAATGATTGTTTTATCATCGAGAGCCACAGAGGATATACGAAATGATATGTTTGGAAGGATTAATACTAGCAGAGTCCCATTGCTTCCTATGG